>JBQTHT010000154.1:0-4550 GCA_052389595.1 Nitrospiraceae bacterium | reverse complement strand
TGCTGGGAGGAGTGATGTGGCTGCGCATTAAGCCGGGAGAAGGACTGCGCGAAGCCAAGCTCTGAGTTCTGAATGATGAGTTCTGAGTTAAATGGCGATCACGGTTGGTTTAAAAACTCAGAACTCTAAACTCAGAACTCCTTTCGGAGGCCTTGCCTCCGAAGGAGCGCCCCTGGTACATTCACGCCCATGGTGATGCAATTTGAAAAGAAAGATCCACGGGTGACGATTACGACTCAGTTCGGCGAGATTCGGATCAGACTGTATCCTGATAATGCACCGCGCCATGTGGAGAATTTTCTCAATCTGGCAAAGATGGGATTTTACGACGGCACCACATTTCATCGCGTGGTTCCGGGATTCCTCATCCAGGGCGGCGATCCCTTGAGCAAGGAGCCCGATCGCATGCTGCATGGCACCGGCGGACCTGGCTTTTGGTTGAATCCGGAGACGAGCGACCGGCCGCATAAACGCGGCGCAGTCTCCATGGCGAAGGTGCCGAAAGAGAGCAACAGCACTCGCGACTTCAACGACAACGGCTCGCAGTTTTTCATTTGCGTGGCCGATGCAAGCGGCCTTGATCGTCGCTACACGGTCTTTGGCGAGGTGACTCGAGGACTGGATGTGATCGACAAGATTGTTGCGCTACCGAGGGACCAGTTCGACAATCCCCTGGAACCGGTTGTGATGACGGTAATCGTGAAGGAATAAGTCGGGCTAGAGGCAATTGACGAGAGGCTATAGGCTCAAACAGGTCATCCAACAAGGCCGCAGGCGAGGCAGAACCGGAGGCGTACCCCCTGGGGTACGTTGAGGATTGTGACGAGCCGAGAACGAAGTTGGGGGCCTGTTTCAGCAGCCTGCCTAGAAGAACGCCATACTGGCGTACGTGACCGTCGAATTGTACTGGTCGGTAATCCCGCGATCGTAACGTAGCACCTGCCCCTTTTCCGCTTGGATTAATCGCAGGAGCGTATAGATCGCCGCGAAGCCGGAAATGCGGCGCTGGTCATGTTCTTTTTGAATGTATTGGGCGAAGGCCTCCGGATTACGATCTTCCACGTGTTTCAGCATTTCCAGATCGTATTGCATGCATCGATGAAACGAAAAGTCAGTCGGCGGCGCAGAATCCCCATAGCGCATGCCGAGATGGGCTAATTCAGCTCCGGCAATCACACAGAATTCTTTCCCCGATGCTGCCAGGGATTCCTTCAGCGCGCCGATGAACGTGTCAATTCTCCGGCGAGAGTCGGCATCGGCAAGACTCATAACCGGGAACGAGCAGAGAATCGGAACGATCGTAAATGGTTTTTTGCCCCCGAGGATATGTTGCAAAAACGGCAATTGGAACTCGATGGCTTGTTCGTGTTGATGCGCAATGTCTTCATCGAAAAAGATCGACCCGGAAGACTTCAATCGGTGCAGCACCTCGCGGTCAGCGGGCACGACACCAAGCGGCGTTTCAAAATCCTTGTCCGTGATCGCAAAGAGGTTCTCAAGTCCCGCATAGGCCGTGCCGAGAATCACGAACACGTCGGGCGCATTGGCCTCTTGCAGCTCTTTGTAAGCCCAGGCATAGATCGGTCCGGCCTGGCGCAAGTCATAGGTGGGAGCCACGATGCCCTTGATCTTCTGTCCCTGGCGCTCCGACGGTTTGAAATCCGGTCCTTCCTTCGACGTAAAAAAACCTTCTAGTTGTGCGCGCAGCTTGTGTCCGTCCGCTTCATAGCTACGACCGGCGAAGGCCGCTGGACGTACTGGAGCTTGCCGATATGCGCGTTGCGCCTCCTTGCGCACTGCATCGATCCGATCGCCTTCCAAGAACAACTTCTCGCCGAGATCCGTGACGAGCTGCTCGAGTCGATCCGGCATGAAAAATTCGCCGAAGCGTTTCAGGTACAACGCGCCGATTTCTTGCAGCGAATGTTCGCCGTCAAAATGCTGAACCACGAAAAAGTAGTTGAGCGGTAGGACCAGCTTCTCTTTGCTCAGACCGGTCGGATCCCACAGCACGACATACTGTTCCTCCTTTTCCTTGATGGGAGAGAACTGGAGGTTACGGAGAACCGGATAGAGTTTGGGATCCTTCGCCGGCGTAGCTGCTGGAGTGATCATGATCGGGGGATTGTAACGGAGCCTCAGGCTTTCCCGCAACCGTCTCGGGGTACTCAGTGCCCCGGAGGCTGGTCTTGGCGGGTTCTGCTCCAGACGATCAGGCTCACGACGGTCGCCGCAGCAAGCCAGAGTGATGGTCGTCCATAGGAGGGCTCAGCAAATTCAATGAGGTCGGTCAAGCGGCCGATGAGGAGCGACATACGGGCCATGACGGTGTAGCCGAAGGCGGCTCCGAAGGCGATCATCAAGAACAGGATGCCGGTCCTGGCGACCGCTTTGCCGGGTCCCGTGTGCTCGACTGAAAAAAAGAAATAGAAGAGCACGGACGTCACGCCGACCAGGATCACGATCGTGTTCAGATTGCTGGCAGGATTGTAGAGACTCCACGTGAAGCTAAGGCCATCGCCGGATACCAGCGTGGCTAACGGCCGGACCGTGTCCTCCACCTGCTTGAGAACATAGGAGGAAATCACCCGTGGAATGGCCAGGCCTGAGCCCACCCCGACGATGAAGGCGAAGGCGTAGCGAGATAACCAAGCCAACTTAGGCACATAGCGCATCAGCATGAGCAGGCCGATCCCGAGCGGAACCAGCAGCAGCCAGTCGTGTTGTTTGACGATCGGTTCATAAATGAGATGCACAAGAACCGAGTCATACGTTTTGACAATCGAATAGCCGACGGACACGCCCACGTAGAGATGTTCGGCCAACTTGAACAGCGGATTGTCTTGATACAGGAACGACAGGATACACAACGTCAATCCTGTAGCCACCCAGGCCCCCAGCAGCATCTCAAACGACATGAACCGTCTCCTTTAGACAGGCGATCATTGTTGCGCCGCTCGTTGTCCCTGTTTCCTCAGCGTTAAATAAAACATATTGCACAGGATGACTAACACGATAATCGCCAGGTGCGTCGCCGATTGCGCATCCATGCCGGCCACCGCCCGCGCCTTCTGGCCGACGAGACTCTCGTACTCCGCCGCGCCGCGCAACCCGCCGATCAGGCCGTTGATCTGACCGCTCCGCAACAAGGGATACAGTCCCGGCGCCATCACCCCCGTGCAGCCTCCACCCAGTTCGAATTTATATTTATCTTTCCCGAAGACGTACCAGGCTTCGACGCCGGGATTTCCGGCCGCGAGGCTGATTGCGTAATCCACATCGCGTAGACTTCTGACTCCAGCCAGTACCGGCAAATCCTTCGTCGGCTTGCCGTAATAATCGCTGGGGAATGTGACCGTCAAGTCCTGTCCCATATTGATGATGACCGAGCTCCCGCCCGGGCTCCAGCCAAGAAAGACGTAATCCTTCCCGTTGACCTTGCCGGTTTCCTGGGCGATCTGCGTGATGACCTGCTCTGCCATGCCGGTGCCGGATACCCACAAGGTCATACCGACGAGTCGCAGGTTCTTGCGGAACACATGACGCAGCATAGCCACGGCTTGCGGATGCAATTCCGGCTTCGAAGCCGGATCGAAATCCAACGACATCAAAAAGACCGATCCTTCAGGAAGCGATTCGATGTAATCGTAGACCGCGCGCACTTCCGGAGAAATTTTGATAGGCAAGCCGACCGGGTACAGAAGCGGCAGCAGGGTGCACAAGCCGATCACCAGAAAAATGATCCGCCGGTCGATCTTGAGCATGTGCTCGGAGAAAGTCATCGTTGCTCCTTCGTCGCCACCGGGCAGTCAGCCATCAGCAGTCAGCCTTCAGGTATAACAGAGTCGTCGATTCCGTGGCTGAAAGCTGACGACTGATAGCTGATTGCTCGTCATTACTCTTTGCCTCCACCCAAATACGATCGCTCGATGCCGAAGATGATCTTCAACGAGAGCGCGATGGCGCCGAGACTGACACCGATTAAAATGGCGCGTCGAACCGACGCGTTGAGGACGTTCAGAATCCATTGCGACAAATCACCGCTGATGGGCAGAATATACTCGCCCAACGGCACGCGCCCCATCATGACGATCATTGCGGCGATCAATAAGACCGCCGCTTCGCGGCTACGCGCCCGAAAGGAGCGATAGGCCGCCGATGCGATGAAGAACGCGAGAATGGCGAACATCGTGCCTTGCAGCGGAACCAGCATGTATGAATACATCCAACCGAAGGCGGTCATGGCTCCGTCCACGGATTCCTTCCCGTTCGCCCACAAGCCGACCGCAACGGCGCCCAGCATGCCGGCATACAGCGCCAGACTATAGCCCCAGCCCGCTTCCTTCCTCCTGATTTTCACGGCATGGACGTGAAACAAACTGCTGATTCCGAGCACGAGCGCAAACCCGCCGATGATCTGCAGCCACTTGGTGACGGACGTCAACCTTTGCTCGGAGGCCGGATGAGGAACGTAATATTGCGCCGCACAGATGAGCCCGGTCACCAGGGTGATCAATAAGGGGAGCTGCCGTCGCAGGAGGATCATTTCA
>JBQTHT010000153.1:0-2844 GCA_052389595.1 Nitrospiraceae bacterium | reverse complement strand
TGTGGGGCTATGCGCTTGGCAAAGCGAAGTTTGCCGAGTCCCTATCGCCGCGCGGAATGATTCTTAAAGCGTTCTTCTTGGCCGTCGTCTGCCATGGACTCTTCAACTTCTTCGCGTTCTTTCCTCCGGAGGGTTTTGTGGGTGAGGTAGTTTTATTAGCAGTGATGTGGAAGATGGTCTTGCGCAGCATCGCCGAGGGCCTGAAGACGTCTCCTCATCGTGCCTTGTCGAACCAGTGATGAACCAGCGTATCGTCGGCTTCCACCAAGATGAACATGGCGATTGGGTCGCCGATCTGCAATGCGGCCATGGGCAGCACGTTCGCCACCAGCCGCCGCTGGTCAGCCGCCCGTGGGTGCTGACGGAAGCAGGACGACAGCAGCATCTGGGACAGACGTTGACGTGTAAGAAGTGCGACGGGGAGGGCTGATTACTGAATGGTCATCATGTCCTTGCTTGGATCTGTCACAAGATCTAGACCGGGACCGAACCACGGATGGAGTCGAGAGCCCTCGTAGCGATAGCCTCCCTTGACAGGATCGGTGGAAAGCAGGAGGGGGGTGTCCAAATCGAGCGCTTCGAAGCCGCCGAGCCCGAGCGCCATCGCGAACGAGCAGCCCATTGCCACGCGGGTTTCGACCATGCCGCCGATCATGAGGCGCAGACCCGATCCGCGGGCGAACTCCGCAATCTCCAACGCCTGGATCACGCCGGTTTTCATAATTTTAATGTTGATATAGTCGGCCGCCTGTTTACGAAGGACGGCCTTCGCGTCGTCGAGTGAACGGACTGCTTCGTCGACTGCGATCGGAATGCCTGTCAAATGGCGGATTGCGGAGAGACCGTCCAGATCGTCACGCACGAGCGGTTGCTCCAGCAGAATGAGGTTCCCGCCGAATTTCTTCACGCCGTTGACGAATACGATGCAGTCATCCCGCGAGAACCCTTGGTTGCCGTCCCCGATGAAGGCAATATCCGGCAGCGCGCGATGAACGGCTTCGAGGCGCCGTACATCCTCATCGACATCGTGTCCCACTTTCATCTTGAAAAGGCGAAAACCTTTCGCATGCCACGCGCGCGCTCGCGTGATGGTTGTCTCACGGTCTGTAATCGGAATCGTGATGTCCGTCTCGCGCGCTCGCACATCGGCGCCGCCCCACAAGCGCCACATCGGCATGTCCGACGTCCTGCAGTAAGCATCGAGAAGCGCCGTCTCAAGTCCGCACCGCGCGGCGGGTTGCGGGGGAGCCTGCTCGAACACTGTTCGACCGATATGATGGAAGTCGGCAACGGAGCGGCCGAGCAATGTCTTGCTCAGGTCCACCAGAGCCGCGAGGCACGAATCTCGATCCTCTCCCCCCACCTCCGGGAACGGCGCCGCTTCGTCGTAACCTTGCGTCCCGCCCTTCAGCGTGATGCGAATGAACACGTTCTGCGCGGTCATCCGGGTTCCCGTGGCCACGACAAAGGGATCGGTGATCGGTATATCCATCGGCCAGAATTCTATTTTTGCAATCGTGTGAGACTTCTGTGAGTCCATGACGCGTCGCCGGAACCGGGTTCAAACGTCTTGACTTGGCGTGACCGTTTTGCGCATCGTGCCCGGCTCCAAAGCCTTTTACAATGGACTCCCTATAGACTACAAGTCTCAGGGGAGGCAAGGTGCGTGGCAGGTTCTATCGCCCGACCGCTCATGGATCCTGTACAGCGGACCGACAGCGGGCCGGAAGGTGTTGTCGATGGAGTTTACTCTCTACAGTTTTGCTGCAACGGTGGTCATCATCACGGTCGGTTCGGTGTTACAGGCTTCAACCGGGCTCGGCGCCGGGCTCGTGGTCGTTCCATTGCTGGCTTTGATCAGCCTCGATCTGGTGCCGGGGCCGGTAATTTTCGCCAGCTTGATCTTGTCATCTTTAATGACTTATACCGGCCGTCGCGATATCAAACGATCGCATCTCCGGGAGGTGATCGTTGGCCTGGTGATTGGAATGGTCGCGGGTATCGTCAGCCTGTCGTCTCTACCCCAGGCCAAGCTGGGCCTCGCCTTCGGGACGCTCATTCTCCTCGCAATCCTTGTGAGTTGGCTTGGGGTTGCGATGCGGCTGACGCCGATGAACTCGATCATGGCCGGTGCTCTGTCGGGATTTATGGGCATGACCGCCGCCGTCGGGGCCCCGGTTCTCGCGTTGCTCTATCAGCATGAGGAAGGCAAGACACTTCGCGCGACCCTGGCGCTGTTGTATCTGCTTTCATCCATCGGCATGGTGATGCTGCTCCATCTCGCCGGCCGATTCAGCACGCATGAACTGGCGCTGGGGATCTATTTGATGCCGGGCTGTATCCTGGGCTATCTCCTCGCAGGTCGGATCGCGCGATTCCTCGATCAAGGCTATTCGCAAATCGTGGTGCTGGTTATTTCCTCGGCTGGTGCACTCGTGCTGATCTTGAGATGACCACTCACCCACACCCTCTCCCAGTGGGAAAGGGTGCAAGTACAGGGAACTTTCCGCAGGGCATCTGGTAAAAAAGAAGAGAATTTTCTCGACAGCATCACGCGGGATCGAGGGAGGCGAGCCACGCGCGAAGGACGTCAACACCGATCGGTTTGACGAAGTGCTGGTCAAACCCGGCGGTGCGAGCACGAATTCGATCTTCTTCCTGACCCCATCCCGTCAGCGCCGCGAGCGCAATCCGCTCGAGTCCAGGCTGCTGTCGGAGGCGCCGCGCCACCGCGTACCCATTGATGTCGGGCAATCCGATATCCAGCAGCACCACATCGGGACGAAATGCGGCCGCCGTTTCAAGGGCGCTCGCGCCGTCATGGACCGAACGCACCTCGTGGCC
>JBQTHT010000152.1:0-20796 GCA_052389595.1 Nitrospiraceae bacterium | reverse complement strand
TTAGCCTTCAGGCAGGCAGCGGATAGCCTCATTCGCAATGGACAACACAAGTACCTTCTCCGGCAAATCGTGCGGCCGCTCTTACCGACTGACTTTTCAGAAGCTCCAAAGCGGCCGGTACAGACTCCTCAACGGGAGTGGCTGCGGGGTCCACTACGCGATTGGGTAGAAACTTGCCTCCGTCATGCCGGCATCGAACAAAGTGGCTGGTTTGATACCATCCAGGTGCAGAAGGAATGGGATCGCTATCTTGCCGGGGAAAGCGATAATTCGTTCTATATCTGGCAGTGGATCAGCGTCGCTCTCAATCAACACCTTATCGATTCACTCAGAGCCTCTCACAGGCCTGAGCAAACCGGCCGCGTCGTCGAAGGTCGTGCAAATAACGTGGTCGATTCCTGCCTTTCATATCGTCCGGATTAGGCAAGGGAAAGCGCCCCACATCTCTGGATTCGATACACTTGCTGGGTCCCATCCGCCTTATATTGACCAAACGGTCTAGCAATGAAAACGCTCGAGCCTCGTCAACCTGACACAAGCCGTCCATTGTCTTCAGCGGCAGGCACCGAGACTTTCGAGATGAGAAATGCCAGGACTCAGACAGGCACTGTACAAGATGGCGAATGCCTCTTATCGCACAAGTATCTTGTGGCTTCTTCAGTAACTGCACGTGGCGCTCGTTTCTTCCAAGGGAGATACGGTGTTCTTGTTGAGAAGGCCGGCATAGCGACGGCGAACCTCGCCGGCACCGATTTGAATGGGCATCATCATGAACGCGCGATCGTCATCTGATGAAAGTACGCATCAGCCAATGAAAATTCTCATCTGCGGCTTAGGTTCGATCGGGCAGCGGCATGTCCGCAATCTCCAGCAGTTGCTCGGAAAAGATGTAGAGATACTGGCTTATCGCACACTTACCCAAAGTCCGGTGCTGAATCCGGACATGACGGTGAAAGCCGGTGTCCTTGTGGAAACCGCTTACAATATTCGGTCCTTTTCGCAGCTTGAGGACGCATTGGCCGCACGCCCTGATGCGGTATTCATCGCGAATCCCAACAGATTTCACGTCTCTGTCGCTCTGGCGGCCGCCTCGGCCGGCTGTCACTTGTTTATCGAAAAGCCTCTCTCGCACTCCCTCGACGGAATCGATGATCTGATTGACATCGTAGAACACAAGAAGCTGGTGGCGTTTGTGGCCTACCAGTTTCGCTTTCACCCGGGCCTGCGCTGGATCAAGGCACTACTTGAGGAGAGTCGTCTCGGCCGCATCGTCGCTGCACATATCGTTAATGGCGAGTATCTTCCAGACTGGCACCCGTATGAAGATTACCGAGAGAGTCACGCGGCAAGGCGCGAGTTGGGAGGAGGCTCGTTACGTATCCAGACGCATGAGTTGGATTACGCACTCTGGCTGTTCGGGATGCCTCGCAGCGTATATGCGGTAGGCGGGCATCTGAGCAATCTGGAGGTGGATGTAGAGGATTCCGTGAGTGTTTTGATGTCCTGTGAGGAGAGAGGCGGGCGATTTCCGGTCCATCTTCACTTGGATTATCTCCAACGGCCTCCCCAGCGCTTGTGCGAAGTGATCGGCGATGCGGGCAAGGTCCGCTATGACTTCTATGCCAACCAGGTGGAATTCTATGATCTCCATTCCCGCATGCGGCAGGTCGTTGAGTTCACAGGCTTTGATCGCAATCAAATGTTCCTGGATGAGTTGCGACATTTTTTGGCCTGCCTTCGTGGTGAGGCGCAGCCGCTTGTGGGCTTACGAGAAGCGGCCCAAAGTTTAAAGATATCCTTGTGGGCTGAAGAGTCGCTCCATACAGGAACGGCGGTGGCGTGCTCTGAGTTGCGGAAACGTAAGGGTCAACCATGACGATGCAATCAATCCTGGCCTTGATTCCTGCTCGCGGCGGCTCAAAGGGAGTGCCACGTAAGAATATTATTCCGATAGCGGGAAAACCGCTGATCGCGTATTCCATTCAACAGGCCCGCTCTTCCAAACTCATCAACAGAGTGGTGGTTTCAACCGACGAGCTCGAAATTGCCGAGGTCGCACGCGAGTGGGGAGCCGAGGTTCCGTTCATCCGTCCGGCATGGTGTGCTCAAGATGTGTCGCCGGATATCGATGTGTTTCGACACGCGCTGGAATGGTTTCACGAGCAAGAAGGGTATCGTCCCGAGGTCGTCGTTCATCTTCGGCCTCCAGGGCCTGTTCGACTGGTCAAGCATATCGATGAAGCCATCGAACTCTTGCTCACTCATCCCGAAGTCGATGCCGTTCGTTCCGTCAGCCTAGCCCGTCAGACACCGTACAAAATGTGGCATGTGACCCCCTCAGGCTATCTGAAGCCGGTGCTGGAGATAGCCGAGATTCCGGATTGTCAGTCGATGCCACGCCAAAGGCTGCCGTTGGTGTACTGGCAAAACGGATACGTGGATGTCGTCCGGCCTCGAGCGATTCTGGAGAGGCACACCATGTGGGGAAGTTGTGTGCTTCCCTACTTCATAGACGAGCAGTTATACGAAGTCGATTATCCGGAAGATATCGCGCAAGTGGAGAACGCCTTGAAGCGTCTCGAACAGAGTGACGCTCCAGATTCGCAGCTGTCCCGCCATCCCGTCTGACGATAACATTCTGTCCCCACCGATTCCTTTACTCGAACAAGACAATCAAGCGCTCTTCGGGAGTCCACTCGGGTGGGGCGACCGTCGCGTTCGGATTGGGTCTCATCATCTTACGCCGTACAAAGGAGGGTCACGATGAGTCACGTCGTTCACATCGGAAAGTATACCGTGGGAGACGGGCAACCATGTTTCATGGTGGCGGAGATCGGGATTAATCACAACGGGAACGTCGAAATGGCCAAGAAGCTGATCGATACCGCCGCGCTGGGCGGCTGTGACGCCGTCAAGTTCCAAAAGAGGACGGTTGAGGTCGTCTACACATCGGAGGAGCTGAGCAAGCCACGAGAGAACCCTTTTGGCCCGACCAACGGCGATCTAAAGCGAGGGCTTGAGTTCGGACGCGACCAATATGCAGAGATCGATCGATATTGCAAAAATAAAGACATTCTGTGGTACTCCTCCTGTTGGGATGAAGCATCGGTGGACTTCATGGAGCAGTTCAATCCTCCGTGCTACAAGATCGCGTCCGCCTCGCTGACCGATGATGCGCTCTTGCGGCATCACCGGCGCTATAACAGGCCGATTATTCTTTCCACGGGTATGAGCACGCTGGAACAGGTTGATCATGCCGTGGATGTGCTGGGCTCCACCGATCTGATTCTCCTTCACTGCACGAGCACCTATCCCTCGTCCGTTGAAGAGTTGAATCTGCGCGGCCTTCAATCTCTTCGCGAAAGATACGATGTGCCGGTCGGCTATTCCGGCCATGAAGTCGGACTGGCAACATCGGTTGCGGCGGCAGCGTTGGGAGCTTGCATGATCGAACGACACATCACGCTCGATCGAGCCATCTGGGGAAGCGACCAAGCCGCTTCAATTGAGCCGCAGGGCGTGTGGCGGCTGGTCAAGGATGTCCGTGCCGTCGAACGCTCCATGGGCAATGGAAAAAAATGTCTGTGGCCCAGTGAAGTTCCCGTCATGAACAAGTTACGACGCGTCGGACGTTGATAGGCTTCGGTCAGTGAATGACAGGTGTTTGTCCTCTCAAGCGGGCAGGTTGGCTGCCGCCTTGCCTGACTCGTTCCATCACCACGTAGTTCTTACCGTCACAACGTGCGGATCATCACCAATCATTGCATGCTGAACCAACCATCACATGGGATCGACATTGGGCGATCGTGACCATGCCGCAGCACGCAGGATCGCAGCCGGGTAATAAAAGGATGGGGCGTCTCACCACCAAGGAGCTCTTAGCAGGCAATGGAACGCGTGAGATGCATATGTCTCCCGCCGACGTCCGGGCGACCGTCTTGGTTGAAGATAATCCCCGCCGGTGGTTTGAGATGTGGACGACTCCTCTGATACTGCTGTTCCTCTGTGTTCTCAGTTACGGCCTATTGATCCCTTGGTTAGGATTTTACTGGGATGACTGGCCTGCTATGTGGGTTTTGCATTCGCTCGGTGGAGCGGGACTCAGCGAATATATGTCCACGGACATGCCGTTCCTGGGATGGTTGTATAGCCTGACGGGTCCAGCGCTTGGTGAGTCGCCGCTATCCTGGCACGTCTTTGCCTTGCTGACACGTTGGTTGAGCGCGGTCGCAGCATGGTGGTTTTTGCGTGGCCTCTGGCCGGAAAGGCGTCGGGAGGTTGCGATGATCGCTTGTCTCTTTGCCGTCTATCCGGGCTTTACCCTCCAACCGATTGCTTGGTGCCACAGTCATGTGTTCTTGACGCTCGGTCTGGTTATGTTTTCTTTCGGAGCTATGATATGGGCACAAGGTACCGAGCGCTTGTTCTGGCCCCTGACCTTTGTCGCGGTGGTGACTTCGGGCGCGACAATGATGATCGTGGAATACTTTGTGGGTTTGGAATTGCTGCGTCCGGTGGTGCTGTGGGTGGTACTGACCGATACCTCGCGCAGTGTTTTGTGGCGTCTGGTTCGAGCCGCCAGAGCATGGCTACCCTATCTGGCCTTGCTGGTGATGTACCTGTTCTGGCGTCTTCTCCTCTTTCACCCCAGCGGAGCGAGAGACCAGTCACAGGTATATAGTATCTTGGCCGCCAACCCCTTGGGCTATCTGTTCCATCGATGGTACGTCGTCTTCACAGACGTAATCGAGGCTGGTCTGATCGCTTGGACCAGAACCGCCTCGCTCGATCTCTTTATGTTCGATAGCATTCGCTGGGTCGGCCTGGGTCTTGCGCTGATCGTGGCAGGCGCTGCTGCGAATTATATGTACTTGGCCACGGTAGGATCCGATACTGAACGGGGGACGTCGAGTGCCGCCAAATCTTCAGCGACCTGGGCGAAACAGGCGGTTGGAATCGGTTTGTTCGCGCTCCTCGCGGGAGGATTGCCCTTCTGGTTCGGCAATCGCGAAGTCAAGCTGGATAGTTTGGCCGACCGTTATACGCTCCCACTGATGCTGGGAAGCGCTCTCGTCCTGGTTGGGATCACCCTGAGGTTCACAAACAAGCGTGTTCAGCAGATCGCAGTTTTAAGTGTCCTGGTCGGACTCTCGGTCGGCTTTCACTTTCGAAATACCTGGCAGTTTCGTCAGGACTGGCTGGATCAAAAATCGCTCTTCTGGCAACTGAGCTGGAGGGTGCCCGGCCTCAAGCCCGGTACATCGGTTCTGGCAGATGAGACGGTCGTGTCTTTTCCCAGAAGCTATAGTCTTATCGGCCCCCTCAATTTTATCTATGCCCCGCAACATACCTCATCTAGGCTTCATTACAGCTTCTTCTCCTTACCGACGATCCTAGGCGACGAAATTCCTCACTTAGCAGACGGCATACACTTCACCTACGGGTTTCGGACCGTCTCATTCAACGGTTCGACCTCCGACAGCCTAGTCCTCTGGTTTTCGCCACCGAGTTGCTTACGCGTCCTTGATCGATCGTGGGACGCGCTGCCCCACCTACCTCCCTTGGCGCGTGCCGCGCGAAACATTTCGCATGTGGACCGCATCATCACGAATGTCGCCGCCTCGGCTGGTCCACCCGCTTCGATCTTCGGGCAGGAACCAGCTCATTCCTGGTGCTACTACTTCCAGAAGGCCGATCTGGCCAGGCAGATGGAGGATTGGCAACAGGTCTCCCAGGTCGGAGACGAGGCCCGTCGGCTCGGATTCGCACCCAACGATTCGACGGAATGGCTCCCCTTTATAGAGGGGTATCTCCAGACAGGTCGATACGACGATGCCAAAGATCTCGCGGCGCGGGTGGTCAAGGACATCCCTGCCGTCCAGACGGTACTCACGCGATACGACATAAACCGCGTGAATAAAAGGCCAGCGCTGCAGATCGTACCCGCCGCATCGCCAGTCTTTTGCCGTTTACTAGAGAGACTTGAGAACTCCGATGCCAAGAGTCCGAGTCAGAGGCCTTCTCTTTCTGGTATGAATGCCCAAGCAGGGTGCGTCGTCCAATGAATCGTTCGGATCTCCCGCAGGAAGCGATGTCGTCGATGAAAGGGTCGAAGCAGGCCGGCCTGCGCTCGCTCTTTGATTTATCCGGACGGGTGGCTGTGATTACAGGAGGGGGCGGGTTGCTGGGAATACGCCACGCTCAGGCCATCGCGGAAATGGGAGGCTTCCCGATCCTGCTCGACTTGGATGCGGAGCGAGCCCAAGCCGGTGCGGAAGCCATCAGGAGAACGTACCACGTCGAATCACTAGGCCTTCAGACAGACATTTCTAATCCGGAAGCCATGCGGCAGGCTGTCGCCGACACCCTTCGACAATTTGGAGCCATTGATATCCTCGTCAACAATGCCGCGCGCAACCCGAAGTTCGAGGCAATGGGCAAAGCCGAGTATCGTGAAAGCAGGTTCGAACATTTTCCGATTGATCGTTGGAATCAAGATATCGCAGTGGGTTTGACCGGCGCGTTTGTCTGTAGCCAGGTCATCGGGAGAGAAATGGCCGGCCGACGGAAAGGTGTCATTCTGAATATCGCCTCCGACCTCGGAGTCATTGCTCCGGATCAACGCATTTATCGACTTCCCAACGTTCCGGAAGACGAGCAACCGGTGAAACCCGTCAGTTATTCGGTCGTGAAACACGCTCTCATCGGACTGACCCGGTACCTCGCCACCTACTGGGGCAGCCATGGAATCCGCGTGAATGCCTTGTCTCCGGGCGGCGTGTATACGGGGCAGGATGAAGGATTCGTCACGCGATTGACCAATCTGATTCCATTGGGACGGATGGCACATGAGGATGAGTATAGGGCCGCCGTAGTGTTTCTTGTTTCCGACGCGTCATCCTACATGACGGGAGCGAACGTCATTCTAGATGGAGGGCGAACTGTATGGTGACCAAAATTCAAGTGCTGGCGTTAGACATTGACGGTGTGATTACCGACGGGACGGCCGCACTGTCGGACACGGGCGATGAAGATAAGCGCTTCAGCTTTCAGGATCTCGACGCCGTCACGCAGGCCAGGCAATCCGGACTCAAGGTCGCTTTGGTCACGGCTGAAGACAGCCCATCGGTGGACCGCATCACACGCCGCTTTAATTGCGATCTCGTCAGGAAGGCGGCCAAAGACAAACTGCTTGCGCTGGAGACGCTTTCGAGTGAACTTCATGTTCGACTCGATGACATGTGTTATGTGGGCGATGGGGATCGTGACGCCCCGGCCTTGCGACAGGTCGGCCTTGGGTTGGCGCCGTCGAATGCGACACACTCCGCCAAGGCAGCGGCCCACCGAATCCTAGCCAAGAGTGGGGGAAACGGAGCAGTCGCTGAAACATTCGACCTGATACGTCAACTCCACGCGTTTGGGCAAAATGCCGACGTATTGGAAAAGGATATGTATTGCATTGTGAAGAACAGTCTGGATGCTCATCAGCGTCTCTTGGAGCTGTCGCTTCCGACCCTCGTCCGCATCATGCAGGCGTGTGTGGGCACCATTCGAGCAGGAAATAAGATTCTGCTCTTCGGCAATGGTGGTAGCGCGGCTGATGCACAGCACGTCGCCGGTGAACTAGTCGGTCGATTCTTGCGGGAGAGTGAACCGTGGCCGGTGATCGCGCTCACGACCGATACGTCCATCCTGACCGCCGTCGGCAATGACTGGGAATTTGCGGATGTGTTTGCCCGTCAGGTTCGAGCGTTGGCCAAACCGGGCGATTTGGTGGTGGGAACCAGCACGAGCGGTCGATCTCCAAACGTCATACGAGGCCTACAGGCAGCGCGGGCCAAGGGTGTTATGACGATAGGCTTTACGGGAGCCGGCGGCACGGGAATGCAGGAGCATGTCGATATCTGCTTCCGGGCGCCCGCTGACTCGACGCCAAGAATCCAAGAATTGCATCTCCTGGCCTGGCATTCGATCTGCGAACTCGTCGAACGCGAACTCATACACACTTCATAAGCCGCTCTCTTGCCCGTCATCTTGTCCGTGTCACGTTGCGCGTCAGGCGTCATTCCATTGATCAATCGTCATTCCCATCGGTCGTAAGTGGCGCTTCACGCGTCATGCCAGCCGGATTAGACGTCCGGGCCACGGCATGGAGGAGGGGAAAGTCATGACAATAGGGCATACGACGAGGCCGACCGAGTCGTCCGACGTTTCGTCGAGCGACTCATTCCTGCGGGGACGCCCGGCCGGTGACTGTCCGCTGGTTTCCGTGATCATGCCCGCGTTCAATGAAGCCGCCATGCTGGGGTCCACGTTGGCGACGGTCTCCCGTTATATGGACTCGCTTCAGAATTGCTACCGATGGGAACTGATCGTTGTCAACGACGGGAGCGCGGACAGAACGGGCGAGTTGGCCGAGGAGTTTGCCGCGTCGCGAAGCGGCGTACGGGTCGTCCATCATCCACGGAATTGCGGGCTCGGCCAGGCGCTCAGATCAGGCTTCAACAGCAGCCTAGGGGAATACGTCGTCGTGCTCGACTCCGATCTCAGCTATGCGCCGAGCCATATCGGGCTCATGCTGGATCAGATCCGGATCAGTCAGGCGAAAGTCGTCGTCGCGTCACCTTACGCCAAAGGCGGCAAGGTCAGCTATGTTCCCTGGCTGCGGCGAGTCATGAGCGCGTGGGCAAACCGCTTCTTGTCGAGTGTAGCCCGATGCAGCTTGTCCACGTTGACGGGGATGGTACGTGTCTACGATGGCCGGTTCATCAGGGCGCTCAGCCTGAGGTCGGTCGGAATGGAGGTCAGTCCGGAAATCATTTACAAGAGCCTGCTGCTTCGGGCGCAGATCGACGAGATTCCCGCCCATTTGGACTGGAAACTGCAACGGGCAGTGCATGCCGATCGGACCTCGAGCATGAAGGTGCTGCCGCACATTCTCTCGACCGTCTTCACAGGATTCATCTTTAGTCCCTTCCTATTCTTCTTGCTCCCGGGCCTCGCGCTGCTGACGTTGGCCGTCTATACGAATGTGTGGATGGTCGTTCATTTCTACGATCACTATCAGACATTGACGCAGTACGACTGGTTCTTTACGCGGGCCTCGGTCGCCGTGGGACAGGCCTATCAAGCGTTCCCCCATACGTTTATCGTCGGCGGCTTGTCTTCAATGTTGGCCATCCAGCTGATCAGCCTCGGCGTCCTGTCGTTACAGAGCAAGCAATACTTCGAAGAAATATTTCATCTTTCCAGCGCAATGTACCAATACATGCGGGAGAGACCGGTGACGGGGCGGCACGTGGATCAAGAGACCGACTGAATGGATAAGAACGCAGCACCAAGTGACGTGAATCATGTGGGTCCTCGTGGTGACGACGACGGACCAGGGGAGGGTGCCAATGGATGCATCATACTTGCGTGTACTCGTAACGGGAGTCGCGGGTTTTCTCGGCTCGCATCTCCTCGATAGACTGATCGGGGCCGGACACCGCGTTATCGGGATCGATAATCTGTCGATGGGCTCGCTGGACAATATCCTGGTGCATCTGGACAACCCGGCGTTTCATTTCTTCCAACGGGATGTGACTGAGGCAGCTACGTTCGAGGACATCTCCAAAGGGGTTGATTGCGTCGTCCACCTCGCCGCGTTCAAGATCCCGCGCTATGGGAACGCCCTTGATACACTCAAGATCAATGCCAAGGGCTGCGAGAATGTCTTGGAATTGGCTCGACGAGCGGGCTGCAAATGCGTCTTGGCTTCTACGTCAGATGTCTACGGGCGAAACCCAAAACTGCCTTTCTCCGAAGATGACGACTCGGTCATCGGCTCATCCAAGATCGCTCGCTGGAGTTATGCGGTCTCCAAGCTGTTCGACGAACACATGGCGTTTGCGTACCAGGAGGCCTACGGCGTCCCGGTCACCATCCTGCGTTTTTTCGGATCCTACGGTCCCCGGCAACACCTCAGTTGGTGGGGAGGGCCGCAGGCGGTGTTCATCGACGCCATTCTGAACGATCAGGAGATTCCCATTCATGGGGACGGGCTTCAGACGCGCAGTTTTACCTACGTGACTGATACTGTCGCAGGCATCTATGCCGCCATTATCGAGCGCGGCGCCAACGGCGAAATCCTGAACATCGGGAGTACGCATGAAATCACGATCCTTGAGTTAGCCCGGACCATCAAGCGGCTTATCGGCTCGCCAGGCCAACTGAAGGTCAAGTTCGTCCCCTACGAGAGTTTTACAGCCGGCAAGTATGAAGACGTGCGACGGCGGGTTCCGGACGTGTCGCGATCGGAGCGGATTCTGGGGGTGACGGCGAAAGTAGGGCTCGACGAAGGGCTCACGCAGACGATCGAATGGCAGTCCTCTCGCACTCGAGGGAACGCATGGGCAGGCGAGACTTCCCAGACGTTGGGAATCATGGCGAAACCGTAGTCGGCACCATTCAGACGGGAGGACCGAGCGAATGCGGATCGGGATCATTGGTGGCGGGATCATGGGATTGGCGCTCGCGCAGCGACTTTCGGCCCAAAATATGCAAGTCACAGTGTTCGAGAGGGACCGGCAGCTCGGCGGCCTCTCTACCTATCACGATTATGGGCCATTCTATTGGGACCGCTTCTACCATGTCATCTTGCCGTTCGACACCCATTTGATCACCTTCTTGCACGAGATCGGCTTGGGAGGTCGGCTTCGATGGAACCCGACACGCACCGGCCTCTATGTGGACGGGCGATTCTATTCGTTGAGCAATACGTTGGAAATGCTGAGCTTCCCTCTCGTGGGGTGGATCGGTAAAGTGCGACTGGCGCTCTCTGTCCTCCGCTGTCTCAGGATTCGGGACTGGAAACCGCTTGAAGCAGTTCCGGTCGAAGAGTGGCTGACGAAGATGTGCGGGCGCCGCACGTATGAACAATTCTGGAAGCCGTTGCTCCTGGCGAAGCTCGGAGAGCAATACAGACGGGTGTCGGCCGTTTTTATCTGGACCTACATCACGCGTATTTTCTCCGCTCGCACAACGGCGGCGCGTCGAGAACACCTCGGCCACGTCTCCGGCGGGTACCGGGCGGTCATCGCCCACCTGGAAAATCTGATTGGATCGCGAGGCGGCGAGATAAGACCTGCAGCTACCGTAAAGGCCATCCATGCTCGGCCAGACGGCGGGCTGTGGATCGACTGGGACGAGTATCGCGAACATTTTGATAAGGTGATCTGCACGAGTCCCGTGGATGTGTTGAAGCGCCTGGCAGGGGACGATCTGTTGCGCGTGACGACACCCGAGATGAAGGTGGAATATTTGGGGGTGATCTGCCTTGTTCTCGTAACACGCCGGCCGATTTCACCCTACTATACGTTGAATATCGCCGATTCGAGAATTCCCTTTACCGGTGTCATAGGGATGAGCAGTGTCGTTTCAACAGACGAGACGGCAGGCCTGTACCTAACCTATTGCCCGAAGTATGTCCTGTCGGATGATCCACTACTGCAACAACCAGACGAAACGATCCGACTAAAATTTTTCCAGGGTTTGGCTGTAATGTTTCCGGACCTGCGCGAGGAGGAAATTGTGAGTGCGCACATAAACAGGGCGGTGAGGGTTCAACCGTTGCAGGTACTTCACTATTCGAAACTTGTGCCAACGGTGACTACAGAACACGACGATTTCTTCGTGCTCAACACTTCACAGTTTGTTAATTGCAGTCTGAACAACAATGAGGTCATCCGCGCCGTCGATGAGTTCTTGGGCAAGTACGGGGCTCGGCTCGCACAGTCCCGTCATGTTCTCCCCGGACTCACCGCCTCCATGGCCTAACCGCTGAGACCACACACCAGACCGCTTTTCGTTGCGAGTATGAAAATCGTCAGCATCGTCGGCGCACGGCCGCAGTTCGTCAAGCTCGCCCCCCTATCGCGAGTCTTTCACCGTCGCAACGGGCACGGCGGCTCCGTTGAACATGTCATCGTCCACACCGGGCAGCACTACAATTCGGAGATGTCGGCGGTGTTCTTCAAAGACCTCGAAATCCCGGAAGCCACCTATCACCTCGGGGTCGATTCCGGGACTCATGGGTATCAGACCGGCCGCATGCTGGAGGGCATTGAGCACGTATTGACGGAGATCCGGCCCGATATGGTTGTCGTCTACGGCGATACCGATTCCACGGTCGCTGGGAGTCTGACCGCCGCGAAACTGTATATTCCGATAGCTCATGTGGAAGCCGGTGTCCGAAGCTTCAACCGGCGAATGCCCGAGGAAATCAACCGCGTGCTGACGGACCATGCTGCCGATCTTCTACTAGCTCCGACTCCATATGCCATGGACAACCTCAAAAAGGAGGGACTCGAGAGCCGGGCTGTCTGGACCGGGGACATCATGTTCGATGCATTGCTGACGTGGCGTGGTGTTGCGGAACGGCATTCCCAGGTGTTATGGCGACTCCGACTGCCGCCTCGTAGTTACGGTGTGGTCACGGTGCATCGCGCGGAAAACACCGACGACCGCGAGAAGCTGCAAGAGTTGCTTACTGTATTTAGCGACATTGCCAGTCAGTGGTTCCCGCTGATCTTTCCCGTGCATCCACGGACGGCAAAGATGATCCGGGACTTGATCGACGATGCGCCCATGTCTGCTGGATTGCGCATGATTGAACCCCTCGGGTATCTTGACATGCTGCAATTGGTGTGCAATGCGCGAATGGTCCTAACGGACTCCGGAGGCCTGCAAAAGGAAGCGTTCTTCCTCGAGTGTCCCTGCATCACGCTGCGCGAGGAGACGGAATGGGTGGAAACGGCCCTCGCCGGCGCCAATATTATCGCCGGAACAGATCCGAAACGGGTGAAGGAGGCGGTTGCGATCTGGGAGACGAGGGTGTCCAGAACACGGCATCGTCTCTATACGGATGATGCCATAGCTGCCTTTGGGGGTGGCCGATCGGCGGAGCGTATCTGCGACGCGCTGTGTGCCTACTCTAGCGGGGGATAAAGGATGGGACCGATGGAGCCAGATGGGAGGCAGGAAGCCAAGGGCGGGGTAGCGGTCGTTGGAGCGGGATATTGGGGGAAGAATCTTGTTCGCAACTTCTATGATCTTGGGGCCCTGGACGCGGTTTGCGAAGCTTCTAAAGAAGTGTTGGAAGCCTTGCGGAAGCAACACCAGGGGTGTCGCTATATGAGTTCCTATGAGGAGCTCCTACAGGAGACTTCGATTACCGCAGTCGCGATTGCCAGCCCAGCCGAGACACA
The DNA here is from genome assembly GCA_052389595.1 of Nitrospiraceae bacterium. Lineage (GTDB taxonomy): Bacteria > Nitrospirota > Nitrospiria > Nitrospirales > Nitrospiraceae > JBQTHT01. The sequence goes on along the minus strand of JBQTHT010000152.1, from coordinate 7,549 downwards.
TGCATCGCTCGTGCGGAAGGCTCTGCTGGCAGGAAAGGACGTCTTCGTCGAAAAACCACTGTGTCTTTCTGTCAACGACGGAGCGGAATTGGTGGCGCTTGCTCGGGAGCGGGAGCGGGTGCTGATGGTCGGGCATCTCCTCTGGTATCATCCTGCCGTTCTTAAGCTGAAGGAACTCGTCGCTAATGGAGAGCTGGGTCGGATCCAGTACATTTACTCTAACCGTCTCAACTTGGGAAAGATCCGCCGGGAAGAAAACATTCTCTGGTCCTTCGCACCCCATGATATTTCAGTGATACTGGGATTATTGGATCAGATGCCGGATGAGATCTATTGTCAAGGCGGCAATTACCTTCACCAGCAAGTTGCGGACGCCACGGTCAGCCTGTTGTCGTTTCCGAGCGGAGTCAAGGCCCACGTGTTTGTGTCTTGGCTCCATCCTTTCAAAGAGCAAAAGCTGATCGTCGTGGGTGACCGCGCGATGGCCGTCTTTGACGATGTCGAGAGAAAGGACAAGCTCCTACTCTATCCTCACTCGATCCACTGGAGAAATCATATGCCAGTGGCGAGCCGAGCGGAGGCTCAACCGGTTCCGATTGAAGCGATCGAACCGCTGAGGGCCGAGTGCGAACATTTCCTTGAATGTCTTCGCACCCGCCGCCAACCGCGCACCGATGGGGAGGAGGGCTTGCGTGTACTGACCGTTCTGCAAGCCTGTCAGCAGACGCTCGAATTGAAGCCGCCGGACAGGCGAGTTCATCATACCACCAAGTCGAAGCCCTATGTGGCGCACGACTCCGCCTTCATTGATCACGACGCACAGATCGGTGAGCACACCACCATCTGGCATGTTTCGCACATCATGCAAGGATCTCGCATCGGCAAAAACTGCCGGATCGGGCAGAACGTCGTTATCGGTCCCAACGCGACGATCGGGGACGGTGTGAAGATCCAGAACAACGTGGCGGTATACGAAGGAGTGGTATTGGAGGATAACGTATTCTGCGGGCCCTCCATGGTATTCACCAATGTGATCAATCCCCGCAGCGCCGTTCCGCGGATGGGAGAGCTTCGCCCGACAGTCGTCAGAAGAGGCGCCACATTGGGCGCCAATTCGACTATCTTGTGCGGCATCACAATCGGGGAGTATGCCTTTGTAGGAGCCGGAGCTGTCGTGACGAAAGACATCCCACCTTATGCATTGGTCATGGGAAATCCCGCGCGGCAGTCGGGCTGGATGTGCGTGTGCGGGGTCCGGCTACAAACAGGCGAAGGCCATGCCACCTGCGAGAGTTGCCAAAGGCGTTATAGTAAGAACGGTGATCGGCTGGAACCTCTGGTCGGAGAAGCCGTTCATGTGTAATACCTCGTGCCTTTCCTCAGCCGGCATTCTCAACTAAACGCCCGGGCAGGTATCATGTCACGAAACCTTACCGATCGCCTCCTGCCCAATCTCTTGCCGAGAAGGGCACTCGTAAAATCGAGCGATGTGGACCAGCCCGCATTGAACTTTCACCCGTTGTTGGGGATCGTCGCACGGCTGCGGTTCTGGATGATACTTTCTCTCCTTCCCGCCCGGCGATTTTCGAGGCTTCTTGAAATCGGCTATGGGAGTGGGGTCTTCTTGCCGGAGTTGGCACGCCACTGTGAAGAGTTGTACGGACTCGATACTCACGGTAATGCTGATCGAGTCTTGCGGAGTCTGCGAGAGCATCACGTCAGTGCGGCACTGTTGCGAGGAAGCGCGACAGCGCTCCCTTACGAAGACCGGTCCTTTGACTGCATCGTTGCGGTGAGCTGTCTGGAGTACATGGATTCGTTCGACTGCGTCGCCCGAGAGATCAAGAGGGTACTCCGGTCCGACGGTTGCTTTGTCTTTGTGACACCCGGCAACTCTCCTCTGATCGACCTGGGACATGACCTGTTAACGGGACGGAGGGTGAAAGCCCATTACAAGGACAGAAGGATGTCCTTGATTGCGACCCTGAAGGACTCATTTGTCATCCAACGGGAATTGGCCGTCCCCAAAATCGGCGGTGGATTCTTTACTCTGTATCGAGGGATGAGCCTCACTCTTGCCTAGTATGGGATAGGCAAGCACAATCAACGGATCTCTGGCTTTGCATCCGATGGGCATTCATTGATCCGTGTCACATGTCCATCCTCGCTTTAGTCTCAAGGTAGCAGTCACCGTGGCTAAGACTATAGCCAGTCTTTCTTGCGACTTGGACGACAAATGGTCCTATATGAAGACCCATGGCGACCAAGGGTGGGAGCTGCTGCCTTCGTACCTCGATGTTGTCGTACCTCGGATTCTTTTAACTCTGAAAGAACGCGATCTTCCGGCGACTTTCTTCATCGTGGGGCAGGACGCGGCGCTCGCGAAAAATATCGATCTCTTTCGTGGAATTGTCGAAGCCGGGCATGAGGGCGGAAACCATTCATTCAAACATGAACCATGGCTTCACCTTTATTCACGGGAGGAGATTGGAACGGAAATCGCGATGGCTGAGGACCATATCGAGCGGGCGACGGGGCAGAGGCCGGTCGGCTTTCGCGGACCTGGATATAGTTTGTCTGAGGCGACGGTGAGTGAGCTCGTGCGCCGTGGATATTTGTACGACGCGACCACCTTTCCGACGTTTCTCACGCCGTTGGTCCGCCTGTATTACTTCGCGACTGCGAACTTCAATTCGGAAGAGAAATGTCGGCGCAAGTTGCTCGGGGGAACCTTGCGTGACGGCCTACGACCCAACCGACCGTATTACTGGCACGTGGACGGAAAGCAGCTGTTCGAGATTCCGGTCACCACGTTGCCTGTTCTGAAGTTTCCTATTCACATGAGCTATCTCTTCGGTCTGAGCCGGTTTTCTCCTAAACTGGCCATGCGTTACTTCGATCTGGGTATGCGGCTTTGCCGGCTGGCCAATGTAGAACCTTCCATCGTGCTTCACCCGACGGATTTTTTGGGCATGGAGGACGCGCAGGGGCTGTCGTTTATCCCTGGTATGAGGTTGCCGCTCCAGACAAAGCTGGAGTTCGTGGGCAATGTCTTGGATAGGGTGCGAGCCACCTTCTCCGTGATGACCCTTCGTGAATACGCAACGGTTGCCAGCCGGCGCGCCGCATTGGCGGTGCTGAGCCCTTCCTTCTGACGCGTCCTGCTTCCCCCTACGCCACCTGTAGACTGGACCAAGGCTTCTCCGGATTTTTGCGATGAGCATCGTCATCGGTTGTGACAGCTTTCTTGCCCTGCGCAACGTGCGGATCGGCGGCTTGGGCCGCTGGCTGAGAGGGAAGCAGGTGCTGGTATGGGTGGACCCTCAGCAGCTTGGCAGCTCTCGCTTAGCGGAGTCGGAAGGAATTCGAGTCGACAGTCTGGAAAACTTCGATGCGCGGCAGGACAACGACCTGAACCGCCTCTTGTCCTGGGCCTCTCAGGCACGAAAATGTTACTACGACCCGACCACCATCTGGACCGATTTCCTGTTCAGCAGCTATCGCTTCAATCAAACGCAACCGTGGCGTCGTGTGGCCAGTATCAGTCTTGCGGCGGGGAGGCTCGCCAGGTTTTGGCTCGCCGGACGTGTCGGTCTCGCCGTGCGTTGGCGCGCCAAATTTGCCGCTGCTCTGAAACGCCATCCGATCACCAACACATATCGACAAAGGCTCGAAAAGATCAAGCCGGAGGTCGTTGCGAGCTTCTCTCCTGAAGGCGTGCGCGAGATGGCATTGATTGAGGCGGCCAACTCTCTGGGAATTCCCACGTTGGTGATGATTCGATCACGCGACAATCTGGCGGCAAAAATCCCTTATCTGCCGTTCGCTGACTCGTACGCGGTGTGGTCTGATATCGCTCGGCAGTTCTTGCTATACATGTATCCGGAAACACCGCCGGAACGTGTGCATGTCACGGGCGCCCCGCAATTCGACCTTCATCTGGATCCTTCCTGTCGTCTGACACGCGAAACGTTCTTTTCACACATGGAACTCGACCCGAAGCGACCTCTGGTCTTGTACACAATGGCGACGCCCGGGCTGGTTGCCCATGAAGCGGACATTGCTCAACACCTAGCCGATGCGGCTCATGCAGGCGATTTCCTCGATGGGGCACAGCTCTTGGTTCGTGGCCATCCCAGAATGTTTGGCTCGGACATCAAGCTTCTCCGCAAGGAATACCGGGAAGCGCGCAGTTATCCACGCCCGACGAAAAGGGTGTTCGGAGACGCAGAACACGAAGCGGCAGTCGTCGGGCATATCATAGAGGACGAGCCGATCCATTTATCCTGTCTCGCCTATCAAGATGTGCAGGTGAACGTTTGCGGGACGATGACGATCGATTCGGCTATCTTCGATAAACCAACGGTGAACGTGTATTACGATCTGGCTCATGGGGTACCATCTGGGCTTTCGGTAAGAAGGTTCTACAAACGTTCGGATGTCCAACAGATGATGTCGTATGGGGCATCCAGACTCGCGCAGGATTCTTGGCACTGCATCAAGCTCGTGAATCGTTATCTGGAGAATCCGTCTCTGGACGCTGCAGGTCGGAAGCGGGCGCGCAATGAGGATTGCGGCCCTCTTGACGGTCGGGCCGGTCTTCGAACCGCTCATATTATCCAGAATTTATGTCAGAAGGACCACACCGTTGAGCCAAGCTATGAGTTCCGGTGATAGCCTCGATCAGCGCTATCTTGAATTCACGGCCAAGACCAGCGACGTCTTTGCCCGGTTCCCCCAAATCGAACCTCTGCGGCACTTCATTTTCAAGGATTTGTTGATTCAGCCGCGGCCATTAGGAGTGCGGGAAGCCGTCAAACACTGGTTTGCCCCTCTTGTGCGTCGTGAACAGACAACCGGGGTGTTGCAGAAAGGCAAGATACTGATCTGGATAGAAAGCGCTCGCGACATCATGCGGGACACCTTAATGCCCGTTTTTCTCGAGCTGACGAAGCGGGGAGAACATGTCCGACTGGTCTCCTTCAACGGCCCTGGTGACTTGCCTGGCTCCACGCTCAGATTTCGATATCCTGCGGCATGTTTCGCTCCACATTGGGCAAGACAGGCATGGGATGCGCTGTGCGAAGCTGACCAACAGTTCGGCGATCGATCCCTTGCGCAATCATTCTATTACGCATGTGCGAATGTGCAGAGTCTCCTTGACGAGATGAAACGCGTTCTCCATGCCGTAACGCCGCACGTGGTCGTCACAGCGTCCACACAACTGGTAGGCGGTTCTGCCATGCTTGTGGCCGCACGCCTTAGCGGCATCCGATCGTTGCTCCTGCAGCATGGCCTCTTACAGCCATTTCATCTGCCCATTGTGGCTGATGTGATGTGCACCTGGGGACAATCATCAAATGACACCCTTGCTCGGCTGGGAATTGAGCGAAATAGAGTACGTGCGCTTGGAAGTCCGAGACATGATGACATGGGTCCCTCGACAAATGGCGCGGCGAGACCAGCCTTGCTGCAACGTCTTTCTCTCAAGGATACGTTCACGCTGGCGTTCTTTTCGAACGGGAATGATCTACTCCGCAATGGGAGAGCGCCCTTCGAGTGCGCGCGTTGGCTCGAAGTCATCGCAAAGAGATTCAAATCCCGTGTAAACGTCATTGTGCGTCTGCATCCGAATGAAGACGGATCGTTGTATCGCAACTGTCCTCATCTCGTCATTACGAAGGATCGTCCCGAACTTGGCCTGCTCCTGGACGGCTGTGACTGCGTAGCCTCATTGTGTTCTACGGCCCTGCACGAAGCATTGTTGTATCACAAGCCGGCCTGGCAATTGTCAGCGGATGGATGGCCGGACCTAGCGGAAAATTGGAAGCATGGTCTCGCGAAACGCATTTCCTCAGAATCGGAATTAAGCGAAATGGTAGAGCACGTAGTCAACGAGGGAATTCAAGAACGTCCCATGAATGATATGGTGGATGGAGTGTTTATCAACCACGGTCGCGCCACACATGCTGTTGCGGATTTTGTCATCTCTCAGTCGCACTGAGGAGATGCACTATCGCCGGGCTTGCTGCTATTCATTCTGTCCTCACAGTCTTCAAGACCGACTCATTCAGAATTCGCAAAAACATCTGTACGGCTGAAGGGTCAACTCTTTCCAGCCGAGGGAGGGGGCCTCGTTCGTTGTGATGATCGGCGAACAGGAAGTGTAGGGACGCATAGTGTGCTCACAATTGACCAAAAGGATGTGACACTCACACCCGTCGGAAGACCCAGATGCAATCATCAAGGTTGGGAATCAATGTGGACTGAGAAGTGGCGAGTGCTGAGCAAAGTGGCGAGAAGCCCTCAGACTCTAGCTCGACTATTTATAGATCGGATTTGTGTACCGCTGTGGGTCCGTTGGCTCGGGGTCACGATAGGCACTGAATGCTCGTTCGTAGGACAACCGGTAGTCAAATTGATTTCGGGAGCGAAAATAGCATTGGGAAATGAGGTGCGAGTTTTCAGCAGGTTCAACAGCAATCCGGCTGGTCTTCCCCATCCAACTATTCTTGCGGCTCTTGCACCTGAGAGTTTCATAACAATTGGAGACAACACTGGCATATCCGGAGCTTCTATTGCAGCCCGGGCCGGAATTACGATCGGAAGGAACGTCTTGATCGGGGCAGGCGCCTGCATCTGGGATACTGATTTTCACCCCATTGATCCTTACTGGCGATGCGAGCATCCAACTCGGAATGCGCAATGTGCACCAATCCGGATTGATGATGACGTGTTTATCGGGGCGAGGGCGATGATACTAAAGGGAGTCACCATCGGCTGGGGTGCAGTCGTTGGCGCGGGAGCGGTGGTCACCAAAGACGTTGGGGTAGGGCAGGTTGTCGCAGGCAATCCGGCCAGGGTCGTGGGATCGGCCCTCCTCAACGATGAACGAGTAAGGGAGGAGAAATGAGAATCCTGGTGACTGGCTCCAGCGGGCTCATTGGTTCTGAGGTGGCAACGTACTTTGATGCGATGGGATGGGACGTCCACGGCATTGATAACAACATGCGGGCTGAGTTTTTTGGGCCGGACGGAGATACCAGGTGGAATCAGATGAGGCTCGAGGCGAATTGCCGGAACTTTCGCCATCACGAATGTGATATTCGAGATCGAGCCGTCGTGCTGAAATGTATCGAGGAACTCAGACCCCACGCCGTCGTGCACGCCGCAGCACAACCGAGTCATGACTTGGCAGCCTCTCGGCCTTTCGATGATTTTGACGTCAATGCGGTCGGGACGCTCAATCTTCTGGAAGCGACACGGCGTTATGTGCCAGAGGCCGTATTTGTATACATGTCCACTAACAAGGTCTATGGCGATGCGCCGAACGGCCTGCCGCTCATGGAACTCCCAACACGATGGGAGTATTCCGAAGCCCATGATCACCCTGGCATCAGGGAAGACATGCGGATAGACCAATCCAAGCACTCGCTCTTTGGCGCTTCTAAAGTAGCGGCGGATGTCATGGTACAAGAGTACGGACGGTACTTCGGACTTCCCACCTGTTGTTTGAGGGGAGGATGCCTTACCGGTCCCAACCACTCAG
>JBQTHT010000151.1:0-5375 GCA_052389595.1 Nitrospiraceae bacterium | reverse complement strand
GTACCCGAGCAGACGGACTTCGTTCAACGCAGCCCACACGCTCTCGTCCGAGCCGAGGTCGCACGTGATCACGTGTTCGGTCTCGGGTGGCGGATGGGGCGGCCCTTCGCGGTCGAAGCCCATCTCCGTGTAGCTCTCTCCGACGCGATCAATGAGCGCGCTGCCGATCCGCCCACTGCTGCCCGTAATAATTAAGGTTCCCAACCCCTTGTCAATCGTCGGTGTTGCGTTCATACCCTTATGTCCGTTTTCGTTTGTCGCGTGCAGGACTGACCGTCTGCAGTCATTCCACCGCTGATCATCACCCCCAAGCCCTCGATGACTTCCCCTTCTGGTCTCTGGCCGAAAGAGAAGAGGAGCGCCGTCCCACTGACATCGACTTCGTGCAGGGCCTCGTGGCTTTGCGGATCGAGGTAGTCCGGTGTCTGCCCAAGCGGCACGACCCACACCGAAGCCACGGAATTCGTCGCAACCTTAGCTAAGTTCACGAACTTCTCCGCGAGTACCGTGAGAGCGAACTGCTCCCGCTTCGGCTCGCCACGCGCTAGTGACAACGCACTCTCTCGACCCTTATGCGGTGTGGCTGTCTAGGGGTCAATGCCCATGCCCAACCCCAGTCCGATCCGTGCCCGTAACAGATCATGTCGAGACACCGAATAAATGACGGAACCATCCTTTTCCACTGGGAGACTTAATACTCGGTGCTCCTCCATCATCCTCGCTGCATCCGCAATCTTCGTTGCAGGTGTTATCGCAAGCCGGTCTTTCCGCATGATATCTTCGGCCCTTAGCTTCGCCAAATCTTTGTCCGCATCGAGGGCTCGCATGACGTCAAACTCGTTCACAAACCCAACATACTTTCCCTTGCCATTTACAACAGGAGCACCCGCTGTATGGGTTGACACCAAAGCGACGGCGATTTCTAAGCCGTTCTGCCCGGCGTGAAACGTCAAGTTATTGGTCGTCACGATCTGACCGACTGTCTTAAGTCCCCCCACTGGTATCCCTTCCATACTCATAGTCCCCTCCCTCAAGTCATGCCTAAGTTAAGTTAGAGTGATCGACTACGTTAGCCTGCTTCACTAAGTGGGTGAAGGATGTACTGGCTCCCGAGTTTCTTGAGCTACCGTAACATGGCCGCTTCCGAACGGCCCCCCCTGGATTCCGACCACAACATAGTGGCCTGGTTTGTATGTGAGATCGGGATTTACGAAGATGATCTCTCCTTCACTGAACAGTGGATGCATCGAGTTGTCTTTTACTATCACGGCGAAGGTGCGCTTTCCGGGAACGTCTGTTTTGAGCATCGCTTCAGCGTGGATGGCACGAGGCGGCTCTTTGCTCGTGACCATCTGGTCTATCTGATGCCACCTCAGAAGCACCTTCCTCATCATCTGCTGCCCGACGGGGAATGAGGGGTATGCCTTGTTAGGTCGAACAGTCCCTCTGAGTGTGGCGGGCCACCGGTTTGCAGGAAATCCGCCTCCATGCGAAAATACCGCGCAAATTTCTCCCAGATTGCCGAGTCTTGAGGGAGTTTGTCGGCCAGAATGTTCGCGATCGTCCGCACGGAAACTCCAACTGCAGAGGCGAGCTCCTCTTCGGTCAGCCCCTCACCTAGCTCTCGATGAACAAGACCTTTCAGATTCACAACAGAATTCCTCTTCTAACCGTTGGCTGCTTCTGGAGTTGAGAGTTCCAGTCCACGAGAAACTTTTTCACACCTAGATCGGTCAAGGGGTGTTTGATGAGCTGTTGGAACACCCCGAATGGCATGGTACAGATATCGCCGCCTGCCAAGGCAGCCTCGACCACGTGCTGGGGATGCCGCACGCTGGCCACGAGCACGAGCGTCCTGAACGAATAATTGCGAAAGATGGCGACGATCTGGCGGATCAGTTCCATGCCATTGGAACTGACATCATCAAGGCGCCCAATAAAGGGTGAGACACACCAAGCTCCGGCCTTCGCAGCCAACAACGCCTGAGCCGGAGAGAAACAGAGCGTCAAGTTGACCGAGATCCCTTCAGCAGCGAGTCGCCTTGTCGCTTTGAGGCCCTCGGGAGTCAAGGGACACTTGACCACAATGTTCTGATGAATCTTGGCAAGCTCCTTTCCTTCCTTGACCATCGCGCTCTCTTCAACGCTGACGACCTCAGCGCTGACCGGTCCATTGACGAGGTGACAGATCTCGACCAGTGCCTCGCGAAAACTGCGTCCTTCTTTCGCCACGAGCGATGGGTTGGTCGTCACACCGTCCAGCACGCCAAGACTCGCCGCCTCCCCGATCTCTTTTACGTTCGCGGTGTCCAAATATAGTTTCATAGTTATCTCCTCACCTTATCGCCCGTTGCGAGGTCGAACTTGGTGATGTAAATGTCGCGCCGATCCATAATTTGTATTCCTCTCCTCAGCTCTCTACGGCTGTCTGGGAAATCACGCGGCGATGGCCGGGACTGAACTTCGGGCTTCGGACGGTCAACACGGGACAGGCTGCCTGCCGCAGAACCGCTTCCGCCACGCTCCCGAAGCGCACTCTCGACAGACCCCGCCGCCCGTGAGTTCCCATGACGATCAGATCGCATTGTTGCTGCAGCGCACAGGCAAGAATAGAATCCGACGGGATTCCTCCCCGGATCAGGCAGTCCGCCGGGAGTCCGAATGACTTAACTAACTCTGTCAGTTCCGTCAGATGGGCTTCCCAATGCGCACGTTTCCGGGGCTCCTGTTCGATCTGCCCCAGCCCCAACTCGAGGTCGTGGCACACCGGCTCCAGCACGTGCAGGAGCGTCAGTTTCGCTCCCAATCGGCTGGCGAATTGAATGGCGTACTCGAGCGACGTCAAGGAAGGACTCGAGAAATCGACCGGCGCCAGGATATGTTGAATGGAAACGGGCGATTCGACGGCCGTGGGGTGCAGGCCGGCTCCTTCGCGAACGCCCCGGACCGCCAGGACCGGACAGGGCGCTGTTTTCGTCACCCGTTCGGCTGTACTGCCAAGAAGCACATAGTCCAACCAGACCCTGCCTTGGGTTCCCAGCACAACTAACTCAACGCTGGACTCTTGCGCGGCCTGGTTGATCTGCTCGCTCGGGATTCCCATAACCTGGCGTACATTTGCCGCCACTCCGTGGCGCGCAATCTGTTTCTGCACCTCATCGAGTTGCCGAGCCGCATCCTTGTGAATCTGCTCGAGGGACGAGATGCCGGCCGCGCTCAATGGCATCCTCGCAGAACCTTCCAGGACGTGCAGCACGTCCAGGCCTGCGTCCCACGATGTGGCAAGATGGCTCGCATACTCCTGAGCTCGTTCGGCACAATCAGAAAAATCCGTCGCGAAGAGGATTCGTGTCATCAATCGAGCGTTCATCGGTTCTCCTTTGGGCGAAGCTCTCCGGGCGATCCATTCTTCTTCATGGCTTCCTCCACGCAACATGCAGTGTTTCCCTGCTCCACTGCTCTAGCGAGTCACGATCTGTTCGTCGTCACGAACAGGAAGAGAACCCGGCACCCGTAGTTGTTGGTCATCGCAACCGAACGGAGATCTCACCTGTTCGACAGAAAACGCCGGGCGTTTCCCGATCTTCTCGATGCCCGACAGAATACGTTCAGGATTTCCCCAGTCACTCCAGAGGACATCCCGCATCTCCATGACCGCGAGCCGGTCCGGCGCGCAATGGAGCAAGTGCGAAGAGAAATTCCGACGCGGCATCGCGTCATAAATCGCGTCGAGGACTCTCAGTTCTTCGGCGGTATCGATGGCATCTTTCAGCCGATCGAACCGGTGCATCATCTCTGGAAAGCACTTCCATCCCAAGTCCCAGAGATCTCTTCCTCTGGCCGCGAGGACCATGGTATTCCACAGACCGCCGGCGGCCTTGGCGCCGCGAGCAGTGACCTCATCCGGTTTCTCAAAGAACGTCTCCACAGCTTGGATGGGAGCCTTCCCTATCCGGCCCAGAGATCGCCCCGGCTTAATCCACCCATACTCCAGCTCCAGGCTATCCGGCTTGGCCGCGAGTAAGACCGGCCTTCCCCCCAGCCTGTTGCTTCCCCACACCGCATGATCCACCGCCGATAGAAACGGGTCTTCCCGGTGGATGAAATGATCCGACGGATAGATCACCACGATCGCCTGTGGATCACGCGCCAAGATATAGGTGAGGGGCAGAAAAATGCCGGCTCCCGTGTCCAGGTTCTTTGGCTGCAACAGCACCATCCCTGCCGGCCGTCCATCGAGCTGAGGCCAGACCTCATGTTGATGGTGCCGGGCCGCCACCACGACCACTCGTTCCCAGGGGGTGAGTCTGGCCGCGCGGTCGAGCGTATGCTGGAACATTGAGCGAGAGCCGACGAAGGCGCAGTATTGCTTCGACTTCTCATAGCCGAGCCAACGCCGGATGAACTCCCTGGTCCGCATCCCGTCGCCGCCCGCCAGCACAATCGACCAGAGGTTCCCTCGTCCGTCTCCCCGCTTCATTCTCTCCTCCATTTCGCCCTCAAACAGTGTTCCGTTACGACTCGCTCCCTCTGTCGCGTGCTGTGGGTTATGCAGCTTCTCCCGACAGCTCTATCCTCACAGAATGCTTGTGCCGGACTCGCCGTGCCTGATCGTGTGCGACCAGCGTCCGGATTTGGTTCTGCATGATCACAGGATCAACGCGCTGCCCGCATTGAACACAGCGCAGGACTTCGGCGTTGTGTTCGCCGGTGTTATCCAAGTCATAGCACCACTCCTTCACGAGTAAGCCGGCGCAACGAGCGCAGGACCTCGTGTAAAATTGCTCGCTTGCCGGGAGAAACCGAACGGCATGTCCATTCCCGCCTTGTGCCACAGTTCCGCCTCGCGTTGCTTCTCTTGACTCCATCATTCGTTCCATGATTCAGCCTCCCGATTGTTCGACGCAATGTGCTTGGCTTCAGAACGTCAATGTGTCTTCAGTCGTTGGTGTTACTGTAGCCCCGTCAGATGATCACGCCATGAACGGGTCATGAAGAATTCTTCATCATCCTGAATTGTCTTGGGCACAGACGTCCGCGGTGTGAAGTCATGCGCAACGATCTGAACTGGCGCGCTGGCTATCAGCAGGAAGATGCAAGAAGTTGGGGCTTCGGAGTCCTGGCGAGCTACACAGGAATCGTCTGGTAAGTCGGGACCGGCAAACGCAGGGTAAAGACCGAGCCCTTGCCGACGTGGCTTGTGACCGAAATCGCTCCACCGTGGGCTTCAGCGATTTCTTTGACGATGGGCAGCCCGAGTCCGGTGCCGCCGGAGTCTTTCGCGCGCGCCCAATCGGTCCGATAAAATCGCTCGAAGAGATGAGGAAGATGTTCCGGCTCGATTCCATGACCCGTATCCTCAACCGCGACAGTGA
>JBQTHT010000150.1:0-8331 GCA_052389595.1 Nitrospiraceae bacterium | reverse complement strand
TGCCGAGACCCGGCGGACCCTCCGCTCGTGAAGAACATCCGTTGGCAGGACTCGTGCGTGTGCCGGCACCTTGTGCGAATCCATCATACGATGAGGCGGAAGCGGTGGGACGGGAGGGGTACTAGCGTGCTGTTCGACAAGCCGTGCGACTAAGTTTTCCGTTCCCGGGCCATCGACAGATACCAGAAAACCGGGACGGCCGTCTCCGACCATTTCAAGTTGAATGGCCGACGTACCCTCGTTCACCATGCCTAGTCGCACGGCGGCGGCATGGGAAAGGTCTAATATCCTCCCGGGAACATAGGGCCCGCGATCATTGATTCGGACCCGGACATACTTGCCGTTGATCACATTGACGACTCGAATGACGCTCCCCAGCGGAAGAGTCCGGTGAGCGGCGGTCATGGCGTTCATATTGAAGAGTTCCCCGTTGGCCGCTGTCTTGCCATGAAACGCTTCCCCATACCACGACGCAATACCGCGATCTTTCATGCCCACATCCAGGTCCGATTCACCCTTTGGCAGTGTTGAACAGGCGCCAAGCAGAACACTGATACATCCGACAAGGAGCCTAAAAAGATTCTCCCGACTATATGTAGCTGCATGGTTCATCATCCCTCCTGTGTTCCGTTCCTGCCGGACGAAGACCCTTCACGATTTCTTGAACCCCCTCCAAACCCATGATCCTCATCACGACAGGCTGACCACCTTGTGACTCGTTACAGGCTATGGGATGAGCGAGCGACCTACAATACCGACAGCGTAGGCTTTGCCCTACCTTAGTATGTGCCGGTTTGGCTACAATCCGACTCAACCGATGGATCTTGGCTCTTCTCTAAAGAATTAAGAAGAGCTGTCCGATATGGGGGCTGGGTTGTACAGGAAGGGGGACAGGGAAGTCAATGCCAGGCCGAAGAGCGCGGCAAGAACGTCTTGCTTATAACCTGCCGCGGATCGTGTTGCGGGCTTGCTGAAACTCTCCCTTGAGGAACTGCTTACCTCAGTCGCAAGGACTTACCATCGACTCTCGTCTCCAGGAGAAACTTCTCAAAATTTTTCTCCAACACATCGCCGAGAATGTCTTCCCCATCCTGCGGCTCAAACCAGAATACATTGTAATTGCCGGAATGGGAGACCGTATCGGAAATTGAGCTCCCGTCAGCATGATTCTTGACATGGATGGCGAGTTTATTCTTGGCCGTCAGGTCGGTAAACCCCACCCCCCCTCGTGCATTGAGGGAAAGGTCCAGAATCTTGCCCGAAAGCGTGACGTCCGCATCCGAATTACCGGACGTTCCGGCTTGGACAACCTGGGCTTGCCAGCCTTTCTTGTTCAAGTAGGTGGCGAGAGCTTGGGCCGTGGCTTCTCCGAGGCTTCGACCAGGCGCAGGCTGGAAATTGCTTTCCCCGCCCCTGGCGTGAAGACGCATCCCGAGTTTCGTCCGGTCCGCCCTGTCATCTTCAAATGGGATGATCGAGACACGCAACCCTCCCGGATGCGCACCGCCCATCTCACCAGCCGACTGTTTCAACGCGACATTGACGGGAATCGTCTCGCCAGACCCTGCGCAACCGATCGTCGATATCAGACCCACTCCGCACAGCACGAGCACATGACATCGTTTCACATCCCCCTCCTCGGCGTTAAAAGTCTTCCGGTGCAGTGACCTCCACATCATCATCATTATCATCATTACTTCGCAAGAATGGATTGTGCGACCAACCCGCTCGGATCCTTTCGATACACGATGGTCACGCTTTCACCGACCTTGAGCGCATCGAGTGTGATACGCCTAGTGCCGCGCGTGATACTCGCGCCGAATCCGACGGTCGCCCCGACAATCATCTCCTGCTGCGCGAGACGCGTTGTTACCACGATGATCGGCGGAGTTTCCTTCAGGTTCACCGCCACCACTTGACCTTGCACACGATGGACTGCGGCTTGGGATGCGGACACCGATAGCGGAACCGTCAGTCCGAAGCCAAGCCACAAAAGAACGACACAGCCAAGGCAACGCATAGTGAACCACAGAAAGTCGGCGCAACTTTACCAGTTTAGAATTTTCGTGTAAAGATTCATGCGTACGTTTTCTCACAAGCAGCAGGGACGCAGCATTCTTCGACGAGACCCTTGACTCATCATCGACGGACTCGGTATATTGCGCGGTCAGGTTATTGCTTGCCGGTACGATTGCACGAGCTTCCTGCGTCGATCCCAAGACATCATCCCACAACCAGTCGATGATCGAAGTTCAGAATATCACGAAGCGCTACGGCGACCTCACCGCCATTGAGCGTGTCAGCTTTACAGTCGGCAAAGGCGAGGTGCTCGCATTCCTCGGTCCCAACGGCGCCGGGAAAACCACGACGATGCGCATTCTGACCTGCTTCATGCCGGCCACGGAAGGCATCGCGAGGGTGGCCGGGTTCGATTGCCTAGAGCAGTCGGCGGAAGTCAAGCGTCGCATCGGCTATCTTCCTGAAACCCCACCCGTGTATCAAGAGCTGACGGTCTCGGAATATCTGACGTTCGTCGGTCGCTTGCGTGGGATGACCGGACAATCGCTCTCCACAGGGAAGAACCGCGCTGTGGAACGACTCTCGCTGGGAGCTGTGCGTGATCGGCTGATCGGAAATTTGTCACGCGGGTATCGGCAACGGGTCGGTCTCGCACAAGCGCTCCTACACGATCCTCCGGTGCTGATCCTGGACGAACCGACGGTGGGACTTG
The DNA here is from genome assembly GCA_052389595.1 of Nitrospiraceae bacterium. Lineage (GTDB taxonomy): Bacteria > Nitrospirota > Nitrospiria > Nitrospirales > Nitrospiraceae > JBQTHT01. Next base: position 5,600 of record JBQTHT010000150.1, on the reverse strand, counting down.
ATCCCAAACAGATCATTGAAATCCGCGAGTTAATTAAGAGTCTCGCCGGTTCACATACCGTGATTCTCAGCACGCACATCTTGCCGGAAGCGACGGCCGTCTGTGAGCGCGTGGTCATCATCAGCGGAGGCCGCATTGTCGCCGAGGATACACCGGATCAGCTCTCGGCTCGACTGCGACGGTCCGAAAAAATCAGCGTGACCCTCAAGTCTCCACCCTCCGATGGGAAAGAACGCTTGCTGGACCTCCCCGGTATTCTCCACGTCTTCAGCTCCTCTGAATCGGGAACCTTGTTGATCGAATGCGAATTGGGCCGGGATTTGAGAGACGACATCGCGAATTACGTGGTCAGGCAAGGCTGGGGTTTGCTGGAACTCAAGACCATTGCCATGACTTTGGAAGACGTCTTCTTACGTTTGACCCAGCACGAAGAAGGAGTCGATCAAACCGGATCGCTGGAACGTGCGGCGATTCCTGCAACCGGAGAACCGAACTCATGACCCCTGTCGCCACGATCATCGCGAAGGAGTTACGTTCGTATTTCGTCTCACCCGTTGTCTATGTCGTGGGAGCCGTGTTTCTCCTCATCTTCGGCGTGTTGTCCTATCTAGCCGTCTTGAATGCCGGGAACCAAGCCATTCGATTCATGCAGATGCAAGGGGCGACGGCACAAATCAATCTGAACGACCTGGTCTTTCGGCCAACCTTCTATAGCATTGCCATCGTCTTGCTCTTGGTTCTACCCATCCTGACCATGCGATTGTTTGCCGAGGAACGGAAGTTGCGGACGTTTGAACTGCTGATGACGGCTCCGATCGGCATCAACGAGATCGTCGTCGGCAAATTCCTGAGTGTCTTCGTCGTCTTTCTCGGCCTCCTGGGATTGACCGGATTCGTGCCTCTGATCCTTTCACTCTTCAGCAACTTCGATTGGTATCCGGTCTTCACCGGCTATCTCGGCCTGGTATTGATGGGAGCGTTGTTCCTCGCCACCGGCCTTTTGGCCTCGGCGTTGACAGAAAACCAAATCGTGGCCGCGTTCCTGAGCTTCGGTGTGTTGATTCTTGTCTGGCTGCTAGGCGCGTTGGGATCGGTGCTCGGCGACACGCCGGCTGGAAATATTATCTCCTATCTCTCGTTTATCGAACACTACGACCATCTCGTGCGCGGGCTCATCGACACCAAAGATCTCGTTTATTATCTCAGCGGCATGGTCTTGATGTTATTTCTCGCCCATCGAGCGGTGGAATCCACCAGATGGAAATGAGTCGCTCCACGTTTCCTATCGGCATTGTCGGCGCCGGACTGGCAGTCGCAGGACTGGTGGCCTACAGTTTGGCGCCGGAGAAACTGTGGCTCGTGACGCTGTGCGAGGGGCTGGCGCTCCTCTGTCTGGTCGTCTTTTTTGTCACCCACTTCGAGGCCCTCCAAACATTCTCCAAGCGCCGCACCACCAGAATGGGCGCCAACAGCGTCTTGATGATCGTGCTGTTTCTCGGCATTTTGGGCATCATTAATTTTCTCTCGAGCCGCCACGCTCATCGGTGGGATTTCTCGGAGACACAGCATTTCACGCTGGCCCCGCAAACCCATCGCGTGCTGCGGAGCCTGAATCAGGAAGTACGAGTGACGGTGTTTTCGCAGGATCGGAGCCCGGCCTTCAACACCTACCGGGATCTGCTGGACAGTTATCGACAAGCGACCGGCAAGCTGACCGTGCAGTTCATCGATCCGGAACGCCGACCGAACATAGCCCGCGAATACGGCATCACACGAGCCGATACCGCGGTGTTGGAAAGCGGCGCACAAACCGTACGGATCACCGCCCCCTCCGAAGTGGAGCTCACCGGCGCGCTGATCCGGGTGTCGAAGGACACGAAGAAACGCATCGTGTTCCTCAACGGCCATGGCGAACGAAGCCTGGAGGATCGCGAACGGGGCGGATTTGCGCTGGCGAAGGAAGCCTTGATCAAACAAGGATACGACGTCGGCGCCGTCACATTACTCCAAGAGGCGGCAGTGCCCGACAGTACCGCCGTTCTGGTCATTGCCGGCCCCCGCCGCCCAGTCACGAAAGAAGAGAAGGAACGCATTCAGCACTACGTGCAGAAGGGCGGCCATGTCATGCTGCTCATCGATCCCGACACGCAGGCCGAGTTAGACGATCTGTTGGCGCGGTGGGGCGTTGAGCCAGGGAAAGGGGTCTTGGTCGATCTGCAGGATCGATTGGCCCAAGGTGATTTGACCGCGCTGTTGGTCCGAACGTTTACGGAACATGAAATCACGCAAGATCTCACGTCTGCCGTCCTGTTCCCACTCTCTCGCCACCTCACCTTCCACGAGGATGCCGCCAAGGACTGGGACTATGTGCCGCTGGCTCGCACGTCCCCGCGGAGCTGGGCGGAAACCGATTTAAAGGGGCGCGTGGTGAGCTTTAGCGAAAAGGAGGATGTGCAAGGCCCCTTAGCGCTCGCTGCCGCGCTTACGCCCAAGAACGCCCCGGAGGAAGGGAAGCCGCGCGCCGCGATCGTCGTCATCGGCAATTCGGCTTTCGCCAGCAATGCGTTCCTCAATTTCCCCGGCAACACAGACCTCTTCCTCCATGTGGCTGGGTGGTTGGCGGAAGAGCGCGATCTGGTGTCCATCACCCCCAAAGAGCCCGCCTTGCGGCCTTTCATTCCGAATCCGGTTCAAGAGCGAACCCTCCTTTACGTTCAAGTGCTGTTGTTACCTTCGATCACCTTCGTGGCGGGTATGATGGTCTGGAGAAAGCGCCGACGCCTCTGAGGAAGATTGATTTGGGTAACGAAGTGATCGAGCTTACCGGAACACTAGACACTTCATCACCCATCACGCGTCACTGATTCATGAAGCGCTATTGGCCGACATTGCTCATGATGATTGCTCTGGCTGGACTGGGTGCCTACGTCTATTTGATTGAGCTTCCGACGCAGCGAACCGAAGAACGCACAGAAATACAGAACAAGAAGCTGCTGACGCTTGAAGAACACGACATCATCAGTCTGTCCATTCAGACGACAACCGGCCAGGTCGTGCTTGCTCACGGTACAGACCACCGCTGGGCTATCACGACTCCCATTCAAACCGACGCGGACACGAGAGAAGTGCAAAGCCTCCTTCGCGCCTTAGTGACGGGCAAGATCACACGCGTCGTCGAAGAACAAGGCGCTACCCTGGCGCCTTTCGGATTGGAGCATCCCTCGACTGTCATTACGGTCTCAACCAATTCCCAGCAAGACACGTTTTCGATCGGAGACACCGGTCCATTGTCTTCAACTCTGTATGTCCTGCGGGGGTCGGACCAAAAAATCCTCCTGACTGACATGGCGTCCAAGGATGTTCTCAATAAGAGCCTTCTCACATTTCGGCGCAAGGACATCGTGCAGGTGGAACCAAACCAGATTGATCGTGTTCGCTTAACCTATCCCTCTACAGAGATCGTTCTCTATCGCCTGGAAGAAAAACCAAAGCCCAAATGGAAGATCCGGTTCCCTCTCGAAGCCGAAGCCGATCAGACCGAAGTCAGAGCCTTGTTGTTCAGGCTTGAAGATCTCAAAGCTCTCGGCATCATTGATCCTGGCCCTGAGCATAAAGCCCTTCTTAAGAAACTCACGACGCCGAAAGTAAAGGTCACGGTCCATGCTGCCGGCAGCGACTCGACCATCAAGTTATACCAACCGGATCCAGCCAGCGGTGAAGCGTTCGCCGATACGAAGCCGGAAGGACCGATTTACCGAGTCAATCCAACCGCCATCAAGGATCTCACCAAGGAACTGTTTACGCTGCAGGATAAACGCCTGCTGGGCGTGGACTTGCCCGACATCGCCATGCTCTCAGTCAAAACCCGAGACGAGCAGTACCTGCTGATCAACCAACACAACGAATGGGTGCTCGAAGAGAAGCCGGAAGAGAAACTCAATCAGGATGCGGCGGATCTGTTCGTCAGTCGAGTCGCGAACCTTCCCGCAGAAGAGCGCGTGATCAAACAAGCCGGTCCCTTGGCGCCTTATGGCCTGGTAGCGCCCGCAGTCGAATTTGTCGCGACCGGTAGAGACGGCAAAATCATCGGCAAGCTGGCCTTAGGCAGCCAAGCCGGCGGCCTCGTTTATGCGTTAGGACAGCGGCTCCTGGGGATCTATCAAGTCCGTCCCGATTTGTTGACGCAGATTCCAAGCAAGCGCGACCTATTGAAGAAATCGGAAAAATAAGGCCACTTCTAAGAATGTTGCTTTGGTGCGGCACTTAAACTATAGTTTCTTGGGACATGACTTTTTTAGAGGAGGATTCTTCATGACATCCAACGCGCTATTAACTGTGATCATCACCATTTCATCCACCCTACTTCTCTCGGCCTGCGCTACTGAAGAAGGGACCAAGGTCGGTAGCGGGACGAGCGGCGCTGCACCTACAGCTGCGAAGGTACCCTCGACTCTAAACGCGCCTGCCAAAGCCACCAGCAAAGTCGCTTCCGGTACGGAAGACGATACTCTGCAAGCCTGTATCGGTCGTATTCCCAAGGATGCTACCGTGGGGCAGCGAATGATCGCGGAACAGACCTGCAAGCGTGACGAGGCAGTCCGCGGCGAGATCAACGTCGTGCCGGGTCGGTGACACGGTCACCTGTTTTAGCTTCAAGAGCGGAGCAGATTATTCCTGCTCCGCTTCGCAGTGTGATAAGTCCTCCTTTCTTCAAAGAACCGGACTGGACTTTACCCCTTCCATTCAGTATCGTACCGCCACGCCCCCGTAGCTCAGTTGGATAGAGCAGCGGTTTCCTAAGCAAGGAGAGCGTGAAAATCACAAACCACATTGGACAACGACAATCCACGAGAAGCCAATACCAGCAAGGCGTTGCAGAGCTTCTCGTGGTTTTGTTTTGTCTCGCGTTGTCCGGGCTAACCGTGACAAAATTCGGGTTTTTTGAAGTGGAACCGTGACTAAATTCGGACGGCGTTAAGTCATAAGGAGGCAACGCTTCGGCTGATCCCCGGAGCGGCGGCGTGATCCTGAACGTCGTGCCTCCCCTCTTCAAACTCAGGAACCTCACAGGAGAGGGCATGGCAAAAGATCAGGCAAGAAAAAAGCATCCCTACCCCTATCTCATCTCACCGGTGACATTGGCTGACGCGAACGGCAAGCAGCGTGATGACTGGCATGTCCTAAACAGGTTTTTGCGAGTCGAGGCGCTACTTCGCTCAGCGACCGTTCAGCAAATGTATCGAAGCGATGACGGCTCAGAACACAGTGCAGTCCGTTTGTTTATCAAGTACGGGATCACGTGGGAGGTGCTCAAGGGTGAGCATCACAGGTATCTTTCTCAGAAGAAAGAGGGCCGGAGCTATTACGCCCCCATCGTCCCTCCCCTAGACAGTCACGCGGCTGAACTCGCCGGTCACGCAGGCATCGTAGACATGAATGAGTTGAGCCGCCTGTTCCCTGCTGGCGCTGAGCATTGGAACGAGTATCTCTTGAGAGATGAACCGCGCTTTCTTCATCTGCAAATCGACGCCTCATTCAAGCCTGAAACAATCATTAAGGCGCTGCGGCCCATTTTGAAGGAGCGACACAAAAAGGCGGTG
>JBQTHT010000149.1:0-2646 GCA_052389595.1 Nitrospiraceae bacterium | reverse complement strand
GCGAGGGACCGAACTTACGTAACCGATAGCGAACATGATAATTTGCATTTGGAGGGAGCCAGACTAGCGAAGGGCATCAACGCCTTTAGAAATACGCTTCTGTTGTCTTGATCCATGAGCCGTCAGCTCCGGTTTGTGCTATTAGCCATACGCTCTTATGGAAATACGCATCTACTACGAGGATACCGACTGCGGCGGGGTGGTCTATTACGCCAACTACCTGCGCTATTTCGAGTGGGCCCGGACGGAGTATCTGGAGGAACGGGGCATCTCCGTGAGTGAACTGATCAAGGAAGGCACGCAGTTCCTCGTGATGCGCGCAGAGGTGGATTACCGTTCGCCCGCTCGCTATGGGGAAGTCCTCACCGTGGAGACCAAACTAGTCGAGATCGGTCGCACGTCGCTCACGTTTGCCCATGTGCTTCGAGAGCGGACGAGTCAGCGCGTGGTCGTGGAAGGTTCTGCCAAGTTGGTCACGGTTGACGGGCAGGGCAAGGTCAAGCGTTTGGATAACGCTGTAGTCGAGGCGCTGCAAATGCCGATTCCGCGAGGGAACTGATGGATAAGCTGGGGACGTGGTTGGCGATTACTGGTGTGGCGATAGGATTTGTCATTCTCGTGTGGTTGCTATTTTCGGAGGGGCCGAAGGATAAGAAGAAACAGAAACCCTAAATCGTCGTTCGTATCTCGTGAAGCGTATCTCGCAAAAGGACGATCGGCAACATAGGCGTTGCTGGATATGCTTTACTAATCATGCTTCACACTTCCTGTCTCTGGTTCGGATTGCCTTCTCACCAGTGAAACCACCCTGTTCATGTCCCGATATCTCGCCAGGCCGATGACGGCGGTGATCACGCTGGTAGGTGACGCCGGCGATCACAAGAACGATCATGTCGTCTCCGTCGGTGCTGGAGGAGAAGGACGCCTCCCGTGACCCATCAGGTTCATGGCTAGAAGCGACCGGCCATCTTCTCCGCCAGCGGCCGCAATTGTTCGATCGAGACCATATCTTTCTGGCTCTTCGCCTGCACCTCGATGCCGGCGACCGCGGTCGCTTTGCTGACCGTGCAGGTCGTGTTGAACCCGTACTGCGCGAGATTCGCGGGCGGCACCATGGTGGAGCAGGTACTCGGTTCAAAAAACGTTTTCACCTCGACCTGCGCCCCCATCTTCTTGGCGATTTCGATGCCTTTCATCTCTGCGCCGCCGGAGCGATCTCCTTCTCTTCCCGGGTCGAGTCCCGTGCCGAGCCGCAGCACCACCGTCGCGGTCGGCGCCTGACCCATGCAGAACTCCGCCCGTGCGCCCGCAGGCACCGCGGCACCTCCACTCAAGCTCACTTTAGTGCCCAGGACGGCCTCTAACTCAGAGAGCGTCACCAGTCCACACGCCTTACTGCCGTCCGCAGCGCCAACGGGTGCCTGCACCATCGCTGCAACCGCACCTGCATACACCGCCACCGCTATTCGTCGAGAGAACGTTCGTCTCCCCATAAACAACCCTCCTCTTTGCCTGAATCGGATGTCAGAGGTCTGAGCTAGCCCCGGTTTGTATGCCGCTGCCGTCAGGTGCAGCGGGTGGTGGGGTCTGGCCGACGACAAACCGTCAGCTCTCCGCTGTGCGAAACCTGGAACCCTTGCCCGTTAATAGCCCTGAAGAAAACCTCCGACCCATTTCCAAAGATGGAATCATCGTGGAGCTCGATCGCGATGGCATCCACCTTGTCCAGCCAGGCTTCATAATTGTCGGCAAAGATCACCGCTTCCGCACCTTCAACATCTACTTTTAATATCGAAATGCGATGATGCCCTGAGGCGGCCAACACCGACCCAATGTCTACACCTTCGAGGTCTGCTCGCTCGTCCGGCTTGGAAAGGCGCACTTGCTTGCTCCATTCGCGCCCGTCGCGATAGCGGTCTTCCGACATGACCAGTCGGGCGGGATGCGACCAGACTCCGGCTTGTATCAATTGCACCCGGGTTCCGTAACCGGCGGTGTTACGCTGCAACATCGCAAAGTTGTCTGGATCAGGCTCGATAGCAATGACTTGGCAGGTCGGATGACGAGACAGGAAATAGGCGGAAGAGTAACCGACATTGGCCCCACAGTCGATAATCAAACGAGCGTCCGCCATGTCGTCCAGGCATTTGTATTCGCATTCGGTAAAGATCTGGCGATACACCTCGATGTCGGATGAGTTGCGCCTGACGCAGAGTGGATAGATCACCGGCTCTGTATGTAGGTAATCCACCGATCCTCCCCAGAGACCGAATCGCTGCTGAAGGTGGTGCCCAATCGCGGCACGCAGGCCGAATGCAGCGACAAGAGCGCGGAATCGCTCCCATTTCATTCGCAGATTCAACAATCGTCGGGGTTGTGAAAACAGCGGTGGACTCCTATTCAGACGCGGCTTAACGAAAGACGGCCACAAACTCCCTCTTCGAAAAATAACCCCATTCAGCTTGGTAGCGCTTGCAAACCTTATCCAAATAGTCCTTGGTGACGATGCTCTTCATTCTGTTGGTGAAGTCCTTGTGTGCTTCATGTGGTCAATCTCTGTCGATCCTTCCATGAGGTTATCCATGATCGGATTCGCGATCTTCAAGATTCCTTCGTCGGATTTGTTTGCCAACCGCATGCGTATAT
>JBQTHT010000148.1:0-8183 GCA_052389595.1 Nitrospiraceae bacterium | reverse complement strand
CGTCCATGAGAAGATCGTGATCAGCGGCGACCAGCGAGACATCGCCTCGACCGGATTGTGGGCCTCACGCGAATCGGAGCTTGGGCGATCGAAGCCGCTTGCTTGACGAGGCCCCAATAATTCAGGATAATCCGCTCCCACCTCACTGTGCCGAAGTGGCGAAACTGGCAGACGCACTAGATTCAGGGTCTAGCGCCCGCAAGGGTGTCCGGGTTCAACTCCCGGCTTCGGCACCATTCCTTCTAGAGTGTAGCGATTCCAGGGGACCTGGCGAGCACCAGTCCGGCGGCGTGGTCTTAGGGTGTTCAGACGGGTCATTGCGGCGTCCAATTCTCGCCTTGATCGTGCGGTAAAAAGGGTCATCTCAATCGAAGAATGACCGACAATCCATGATCGTCTCGGTATCCACCCCGGCATCGGCCAGCGTTGGTGATGGCACAATGCCGGAGATCGTGAAATACGTAGAAATCTTGTGTTCCTGGCAGAGTTGCCCTACCGCGCGGTAGGGATGATTCACCTTTCGACCCTGATAGAGTACTGACAATATTCCCCCAAACACTCGCGCGAGAAGCCGCTCTTCGCGTACGCCCGTTTGTACGCGGACCCCTGCCGCCTTCATAGGTCCAAGGAATAGACGGGCCGGCTAAAAAAGGCATGTCTTGAACAAGGCGAGGTGTTGCGCTAGGGTTGTGTCATGCCTCGTATGCTTCGGGAAGGGGTGATTTCGTTTGGACTCGTCAACATACCTGTCGGGCTGTACACCGCAGCCCGCTCGGAAAACGTCTCTTTTAACCAGATTCATGCCAAGTGCGGTTCACGAATTAAGCAACAGATCTACTGTCCGAAATGTGAGGTGGTGGTTGACCGCGTTGATCTTGTGAAAGGTTACGAAGTCGCGGACGACCAATATGTCCTATTCACCGAGTCGGAACTGGAACAATTGGAAGATGAGACATCGGACAGCATGACAATCGTTGAATTTGTTCCCCTGTCGACGGTCGATCCACTCTATTTCGAAAAAAGCTATTACCTGGGACCGGGAAAAGGGGGAACGAAGACCTATCAATTGCTCGCCAAGGCCATGGCCAAGACCCAGCAGGCGGCTTTGGCGCAATATGTCATGTATGGGAAAGAGAATTTGGTCCTCATTCGACCGGTTCAAAGTGGGCTCGTTCTGCACGTGATGTATTATGCCGATGAAGTGCGAGATTTTCACGAAATCGATAAGGGCAAAGACACCGTTTTCACAGAGGCTGAGATGGAGTTAGCCGTCCGCCTGATCAATGATTTGAAGAAGAAGGAATTCCAACCCCAGCAATATGAAGATCAGTATCGCGAGCGGGTCTTGGAGCTGATTCAACGGAAGCAGCAAGGCAAGAAGCTGCAGACAACGTCTCGGGCGACACCCCGACCGAGTGTCATTGATTTGATGGCCGTATTGAAAGCGAGTATTCAGAAGGGCGCACCTAAGCGTCGACCTCTCTCGGAGAAAAAACCTCAGCGCTCGCAGCGGGCCCGCGCAGGATGATCCATGCACTTGCAGTATAGTGCGCAGGAGATCACCAAGCTCCTCGGTCTTCCTGCCGCTGCCGTCCGTCGGTGCCTACGAGCGGCTCTCCTTCCCCCTCCCAGTCGCAACCAACACTACAGTTTTCAGGATCTGATTCTCCTCAAAACCTGCCGGGGCTTGATCGAGGCGGCCATCACCACGAAACAGATTCGGCGCTTGCTCGAATCGCTTAAGAACCAGTTACCGCACGATCAGCATTTATCGACCCTGCGTATCTATGCCAGTGGCCGACGGGTGATCGTCTGGGACGGCACCGCCCATTGGCAACCGGACTGTGGCCAGTTTCTCTTTAATTTCGATGCTCAGGAGTTCCCGGGACTCATAAGGCAGCCCGCTCATCTGAGGGCGAGAAAGGTTCGCTCGGCCTGTGAATGGGTGGTGAGAGGAGAACAACTGGAAGACACCTCAGATGAAGAGGCGCGACAGGCCTATCACGAAGCGTTACGGATCGAACCTGAGTATGCCCCTGCTCATTTGCGTTTGGGCAAACTATATTTCAACTGCCAGGACTGGCCCGAATCCAAGAGGTGTTTTTATCACGCCACTCGGTATGACCAGAGAGACGCTCAGGGCCCGTACTACCTGGCCATTGTTCTTGAACGACTTGGCCAGGCCGACGCAGCAGTGAAAGCCTTCAAACAGGCCCTCCTTCGCGATGCCCGCTTTTATGATGCACATGTGCAGTTGGCGAGATTGTACGAGGCGCAAGGTAAAAAACCGGATGCCATCCGGCACTACCATGCTGCGCGGCGATTGCAAGATCACCGGTAACCAGTCTCGTGCATTAGCAGAATTCTGATCTCCTTCCAACCGATGGTTTCGCAAGTATGCGCCAAGGAATACCCGCCTTCAGGCAGTTGGAACAACTGAAACTTTTCCAGCCATCGTCGTGGCGTTGGTCTCGGGTGTAACGCTCTATCTGATTCCCGCCACGTTCGTCGAGGACACGAGCGTCAGCAGCTATTTGTGATTGTCACGTTTGGCGGAGGTATGCTCGTCACTGCGGCCTGTTTGCTATTCCTCTCGTGGGGGCGTAGTCTCGCACCTCACTGTTTCCCCCGACTCCAGTTAGAGGCGGTTATGAATTCCCCACGCTCGCGAACGACTCGCGAAAAGAAGCCCGATCTGCACAGTGTGAGGAAGACCTATGACCGCGGAAGCGAGACTTCACCGGATCCGACCCTTCACGGACGCATTGCTCAGCGAGCCTACGAGATCTTCGAGAAACGATCCCACCTGGGGCCGCTGGATGACTGGCTCCAGGCTGAACGGGAAATTTTCCGAGAAGAGCGCGCGAAGCGCAAGGCCACCTAGCTGGCGCAGAAGGTCAGCCCCGCAAGACCACCCCAGGCCCTGTGTGTGGAGTGTCAGGGAGCGCGGTCCATCTCAAATCGCAGGAAGGATCCACGGCTTGACTGAGACGGAGGTGATCCAAACGGTGTGATACGTCCGACCGTGACGGCAAACTCAACACCGTTGACCCACAGCACGCGAACCTCATCGATTATCACAGGCTCAGAGTGCTCAGGCAGCTCCACGCGCAAGGCGATCGAGGCACACACGCGAACGGGGTAATTTTATGTGGATCCGTAACCCATCGAGCAATTCCTTGGCTGGAGTAATTCGACGACGGACTGCACCGAGATCGCGCGCGTTGATCATACCTCATCAGCGTAGAGATTTTCGCAGATTCTAGGAAAAGGACTTTCCCGGCCTGATTCGATCAGGTCGGCTTTGAAGTCTGCCCACAGGGTTGATCCAGCGGGATAAACTGCTTGTGATAGTCCGTCAAGAGTTGAGCAATCCGCGCCGTTTGCTTTTTTAAGTCTTCATAGTTCATGTGCCGGACTTCCTCAAACGCCATGTTGATTTCCTGCACTCGCCCGGCTGAATTCTTCAGGAACGTATCCCGACAGATGTAGCTCTGTGCCTGCCCCTCAGTAATGAGACTCGGGGCGAGTTCACAGAGCTTGCGGGCTTGGGTCTCATGGTGTGAGCGGAGGTTCTGGAGCGAAGGGAGGATCTTCAACGGAATCTTGAGTTCACTGCCGAGATATGGCTGAACCAGGTCCCAGTGAAGATAGGCTTCCTCAAAGCTGTGCACATATTGGCCACACGGGACAAGATTGATGGCCGTTCCGGTCTTCGGGTCGTCGATGGTGCGGGAGAAGGTCTGACAGCTCACGAGAATCAGGAAGGTGAGGATCGTGTGACCGCCGAATCCTCGAACCCATATATTGAGTCGCATCGCAGCTCCTTCCCGGATGATCCCTTGCGAGTCGGACGGTCACCGTACCATGTGAGGGCTCTGGCCAGCATAGCCATGCTGCATGCGCGACGAACCCGTGAACGATTCATAGTGAATCGCCGTGGTGCTCAGTACGCGTTTGCACCACCGACACCGATGTTTCTCCACGCCCGTGACGAAATCATAATCCACGGTCCACGCTCGGCTCCGGCATCCGACCACCGGGCACAGCATCCTGCGGATGAAATGGAGCAGCGTGACTAGTTCGGCGATCATAAGAAAGAGCATGAGGAGTAACGCTTCAAGCAGGTTTCGGATGGTCTGCATGGTAGCCTCCTGTTGCCGAGACCATGATTGCCAACCTTCCAGTTTTGCCTCAATGCAAGTTTAAAGCGTTGTTGGATGTGGATGAAAGTCCCCTTTGGAGGTACCTCAAGAGAGACACGACTTCCTCGGTCGTGAAGGGAATGGGCTAACCCCCGGTCCATAGATGGCTGCGTGGCCTCTGATGGTTGGGGGATCCGTACCACCACGATTCGGAAAAAGCGGTACCCACCCTTGTTTTTACACGGGACCTCCACGGGTATAGGTGTCAGACTAGGAGTTGGAGTCCTCATTGGCCCCCCGCCTGCCGAACAAGCCCCCTCCTATCCCAAGTGTTACATAGGTGTTAGTCTGCTAAGCAGATCGGCACAGAAACCGGCAAAGAGAGACAAAGTGAGGCGAAGAGCCTTACAGAGAATCGTCCGTACTGGAGTGGGATTGTCCAAGTCTTCAATGACTTGAGCAATCTCCTCTGATACAATCCCGACGTCGGCACCATTCCATTTTCCACGCTTCTAGCAAGGGTTTTCTCGGCCTTAGCCTCTTCCGTTCCTTCTCCAGGAAAATCCTGCGCCTGCTTCGTTTCGGGCCGAATTGTCAAGTAACTGTCAGGTGACGATGCAAAAAGGCCAGGTGACGACATGACGACCACTCCGCTCCGTCTGGGGATCAGCCGTTGTCTCCTCGGAGAGGAAGTCCGCTTCGACGGGGGACATAAGCGGGACGGTTTTCTAACCGATGTGTTGGGCCGGTACGTGGAATGGGTCCCGGTCTGTCCTGAGGTAGAGGCTGGACTTGGGACACCCCGGGAAGCGATGCGGCTGGTTGGAGATGCCCAGCATCCCCGGCTCGTGACGATCAAGAGCGGGAAAGATCACACACAGGCTCTAGAGATGATGACCGCGAATCGTATCGAAGAGCTCAAGGAGCTGGACTTATCCGGGTACGTGTTTAAGAAGGACTCCCCGAGCTGCGGTATGGAGCGGGTTCGCATTTACAATGAGCGTGGGATGCCCGGCCGGAATGGGGTCGGGGTGTTTGCACGGGCCTTTATCGAGCAGTTCCCGCTGATTCCGGTCGAGGAGGAAGGGCGGCTCTGCGATCCTCCGCTCAGGGAGAATTTTGTCGAGCGGCTCTTCTGTTACCGCCGTTGGCAGGATCTCGTCCAAAGTGGAGTCACGAGATCGGCCATCGTGCAGTTCCACACGATCCACAAGTATTTGCTCCTTGCCCATAGCCCACAGCAGTGCCAGGTGCTTGGGCGGCTGGTCGGTCAGGCTCACCAGCACCGTCCCAAGGATCTGGCCCTCCGATATGGAGAACTCTTCATGAAGGCGCTGGCCGTAAAGGCGACGGTGCGCAAACACGTGAACGTGCTCCATCACATCCTGGGGTACTTCAAGGAGAGGCTTGGCGCTCAAGAGAAAGCCGAACTGTCAGGTGTGATCGGCGATTATCATCAAGGACTCATGCCCTTGATTGTCCCCCTGACACTGATCAAACACTACGTCCAGATCTTTGACGTGAGCTACATTCGTGACCAGATGTATCTCAATCCGCATCCGAAAGAACTCATGTTGCGCAATCATGTGTAGTCTCTGGCCGTGAGGAAAGGAGTCAGACGATGGCGACCGGTGTACGAGGAGTGATTCTAGTTGGTCACGGCGGGATTCCCAAAGATTGCCCGCAGGAATTGGTGATGAAACTGAAGCGGCTCGAATCGCAGCGCCGTGCGGCTGGAAAGCCGCCAAGCGAGGAAGAGATCGAGGTGGACACCAAAATTCGCCGCTGGCCACGGACTGCGGCGACCGACCCTTATCAGGCAGGACTAGAGGCTGTCGCCGGGCAGCTTCGGACGCAGTTAGACGGAACCTTGTTCGCCGTGGCTTATAACGAGTTCTGTGCACCGACGTTGGAAGAGTCGGTGGAGGAGCTGATCAAGAAAGGCGCGACCCACATTACCGTGACCACGACGATGTTCACTCCCGGCGGGTCGCACTCGGAGATCGAGATTCCGGAGACCCTTGAGCATCTCCGTAAACAATACCCGGACATCGCGCTCCGCTATGCCTGGCCGTTTGATCTGAATCTCGTTGCTAAGACGTTAGCAGAGCAGATCCAGCGGTTTCCCTAACATCTCTCACAGGTGCATCCAAACGCTTGGAATTTCCGTAGGAAGTAGTGAACCAAAGGTGGCGTGATGCGACGACTAGTGCGGACATCTCGATTCTCGCTCAGGCGGTCAATTTTCGTTCTCGCAATCTTGGTTTCTTCCACGCTTCGCGCCGAGGCAGCCGAGATCGAAGGTGTGACATTCTCCGATTCTTACCAGGCCGGTTCGATCACAATGCCGCTCCTCGGTGTCGGGCTGGCGAAGTTTCTGCTAGCCATTAAAGTCTATGTCGCTGCGCTCTACCTTGGCCAAGGGACGAAACCAGAACAGGCGCTCCAGGATGTGCCGAAGCGACTCGAAATCTCATATTTCCGCTCGATTAAGGCGGCGGATATCACGCGCGCGTCCGAAAAAAATCTGTCAGATAATGTCTCGCAAGACGCCATTGCCGCGCTGCGACTCCGCCTCGATCGGCTGCACCGCTTGTACGAAGATGTGAAACCAGGCGACCGATATGCCTTGACCTACCTTCCCGGCGTCGGGACGGAACTAGCTCTTAATGGGCATCGAAAAGGGGTGGTAGAAGGAGCCGACTTCGCGGCCGCCTATTTCGCGATCTGGCTCGGGCCGGACCCGATCAACGACGCACTCAAGGATGGCCTCATGAACCGGCGCTAACCCAGCCGTGGCGGGAAATCCAACTAATCGATGTGTCCGTAGAAGACAGGGAAAGACAGGAGGGTTCCATGCAGACGGTGGTCGAGCGATTCAAGCAGGCCTATAACCAACTGAACGCCCAGTCACTGGGGCTACTCAACGAATTGTACAGCGACGATGTGCGGTTTCAGGACCCCTTTCGCCGGATCACAGGTCTCCCCGCGCTGATGGGATATTGCGCTGAACTCTATCGCCACGTGCAGTCCAGTTCGTTTTCCTTCGAGGACGATGTGGTGCAAGGCAATAGTGCGGTGCTGACCTGGACCATGTCGCTGAAGCACCCGCGGCTGAACGGTGGAGACGTGGTGACTGTACCTGGTTCGACGCACATCCGGTTCCGTGACAAGGTGTTCTATCACCGGGATTATTTCGACGGGGCCGCGATGTTGTACGAAAATCTCCCGCTGATCGGCCTAATTATTCGTGCGATTAAGGCGAGGGTATAGATGAGTTCTCTTTCTGTCAAAGATCGGCGGGTGTGGGTGACCGGCGCCTCGTCCGGCATCGGTCGGGCTGTTGCGGTCGAGCTGGCTCGCCGCGGCGCCAAGGTCATTGCGTCCGCGCGAAACGAACAGGCGCTGAACGATCTGGCTCGCGAGTGTGGCGGAGACCATGTAGTCGTGCTCCCGCTCGATGTGACCGATCGTCAGGCCAACCTGCGAGCGACTGACGCGATACGGCAACGCCTGGGAGGTCTGGACATCGCGTTCTTGAACGCCGGTATCTGCGAGTACGTCGATGTCACCAAGTTCGACAGCTCGATTTTTGAGCGGACGATCCAGACGAATTTTCTGAGCATGGTCTATGGCATCGAGGCGGTCCTGCCCCTCCTCCGCTCTTCGCGTGACGCACAACTGGTCGGCATGAGCAGCACGGTGGCCTATCGCGGGCTCCCGCGCGCGGAGGCCTACGGCGCGTCGAAGGCGGCGATCAAACACCTCTTCGAGTCGCTTCAGATCGATTTGATGCGCGAAGGAATCTCCGTCTCGGTGGTCTGCCCTGGTTTTGTTCGTACGCCGCTCACCGACCGAAATGACTTCCCGATGCCCTTTCTGGTGGAGGCCGACGACGCGGCCTGCCGCATTGTCGACGGTATTGAATCCAGGAAGCCGGAAATTCACTTCCCGAAGCGGTTCAGCATTCCGTTCAAATTGCTGTCACTCCTCCCGAGTCGTCTCTACGTCATGATCTGCTCGCGAATGGTGAAGTCC
>JBQTHT010000147.1:0-15479 GCA_052389595.1 Nitrospiraceae bacterium | reverse complement strand
GTTCACGCTCTGGCTGGTGATCCGGAAGTTGTTGTCGTAGTTTCTGCTGACCGACCCTGCGATGGCTCCCGCCCACGTCGTCTGCTTCAACAAGGAACCATCGTAGGCATAGCTCAACGTGCTCCCTGGCGCCGTAATCGAAGAAAGAGTTCCCGCCGTGGGGCTGTACGCGTAATTGATCGTGACGCTTCCAGGAAGGGTAAGGTTGCTCAACCGTCCGCCCGTCGGCTCGTACCCCAGTTGAATCGTTTGGCCATCGGGCCTGGTGACTAAAGTCAACTGCCGATCCAAGTTGTACGCGTAGGTCGTATTACGTGGACTAAAGCCCGCATCCGGCGGCGTGTAGTTCGATTCCAAGTCCACCGACGTATAGGCGAAGAGATGGGCCGGGCCCGGCGGCGGGGTGATGCTCGTGACGTTGCCGTTGCCATCGTAGGCATAACCGATCTGGCGGGTGTCGGGCAGCACTTGAGTCATGATGCGCCCGGCCAGATCATAGAGGAACCCGACATTCCGCAAGAGAGGATCTTGGATATTCGTCAACTCGTTCTTGCTGTTGTAGGTCAAGGTCGAGGTCCGTGCGGTCCCACCAGTTCCCTGCGTGATCGTGCTCAGCCGTCCCAGACTGTCATAGGTATAGCTCACCGCCTCGAGCCCCGTCACCTGTTCCTGCACCACCCGGCCCTTCGCATCCAACGTCACCTGACTCGCCCGGCATTGTGGCGTCGTGGTGGAGAGCAGCCGCGTCGCTTGCGTATAGGTGCTCGTGTAGCTCCGGCCATTGATGACGAGCGTATCCGTCTGCGTGGCCAGACTCAAGGGATCGTTCGGATTCGACAAGGTGACGGCGCGTGTGCTGGTCAGATTCGACGTGAGGCCCAACGGCGTCTGCACCGTGAGCGATTTCAGAATCGGCGCCTGCATGCCCCAGCGCGGATCGGGGCCTTCCGTTGGCGTCGTAATGGTCCCATCCGGCGCGGTGATGGTCCGGCTGCCGTTGGACTTGATGAGCGTCGTCGTGAGCAAGCCACTCGGCTCCGTCACCTTGCGCCGCAGATCGCCAATCGGCAGATTCTCGACTTGATAGGTCGTCGTCCGATTCAGCACGGTGCTCAACGCCACCGTCCAGCCGGTGCTCTGTTCGGTCCGGCTCAGGGCCTTGAACCCGCCCGCCGGATCTTGGTCTTTGATCAGCCGCCCGTTCGCGTCATAGGTGTTCCGGTGCAGGTTGCCGCGCGCATCTTTCAGTGTGGCGAGTAACCCCTCGGCCGAGTAGGTGAGCTCGACCTTTTCATTGTTCGGGTTCGTGATGGACTGCAGATACCCGTTGCCTTCCAACGTGAGCGTCGTCTGCTGTCCGCCGGGCGCCACAATGGCGGTAGGGTTCCCATTGGCGTTCCGCTGAATCGTCGTCATCTTGTTGTCCGCATCGGTGATGCTGGTCAACAATTCGGCTGCGTTATAGGCGAACACATAGCGATTCGCCCCCGTCAGCGCATCCACCGTCCGCAGATGGCGGCCTTGATTGTTGAAGACATACAATTCGGTGCCATCTTCAGCGGGGATGACGACATCCCCGAGCGCCAGGCCAGGGAACTGCGGCGCCAGGCGCCGGATGCGATGGCCTTGATGGTCGGCGAGATAGAGGTCGTCCGCCAGGCCGATGCCGATCCCGCGCGGTTCACTGAGCGTGGCGGCCGGCCCCGGGCCGCCATCGCCGCCGAATCCGAACGCGCCGTTGCCCGCAATCGTGGTGATGATCCCATCCGGCGTCACGCGGCGAATCCGTTGGTTGAAGGCGTCGGCAATGTACAGGGTCCCATCGGATGCCGCCTTGACATCTTGAGGAAACGACAGCCGCGCCGCTGTGGCGGGACCGCCGTCCCCGCCGTAATCGGCGAACGAGACGCTGCCGGCCACGGTCGTCATGACGCCGTTCGTGCTGACCCGGCGGATCCGATGCGCTTGACTGTCGGCGATGTAGAGACTGCCGTCGGGGCCGAGCGCGATCCCCGTCGGGGTCGAAAGATTCCGGGCGGTCGCCGCGCCATCGCCGTTAAAACCCCAGGTGCCCGTGCCGGCGACGGTGGTGATGAGGCCGTCCGGTCCCACGCGGCGGACCCGATGCCCGGTGCCGTTGCTGGGAAACACGCCACTCTCGCTGATGTACAGACTGCCATCGGGGGCGACGGCCACCCCAAAGGGCCGGTTCAGTTGGGCAGCGATGGCCGGGCCGCCATCCCCACCGAAGCCGACGACGCCCGTGCCCGCCGCCGTGGTGATGATCCCGTTGGGCGCCACCCGCCGGACGCGATGATTGGAAAAGTCCGCAATGTAGAGACTGCCGTCGGGGCTTACGGCCAAGCCGATGGGGAAATTGAGTTGCGCCGCAGTGGCCGGGCCGCCATCGCCGGAGGAGCCGGCCGTGCCGTTCCCGGCCACGGTGCTGATGGTTCCATCGGGGGCGATGCGGCGGATGCGGCTGTTTGTGGTATCCGTGACGAACAGGGTCCCGTCCGGCGCCTGTACGGTGGCATAGGGAAAATTGAGTTGCGCGGCTGCCGCGGGACCCCCATCCCCGCTGAAGGCGGCGATCCCGTTGCCTGCGATCGTCGTCACGACGGCGGGGAGCCCCTCGGTACTCCGTTGCGCGCCCGTGCCGAGATACAGCGTCCGGCCGACCGGATCGTAGGCGTGGTGGAGGGTCAGGCTCCAGCCGCCAAGCCCCAGCCCCCGCGCATCCCAGATCCCCAAGGTGCCTTGCCAGAACTGAACGAGGTTCAGCTCGCGCCGTCCTCGGATTCCCGTGATGTTGCCGGTGCTGGCGGAGAACCGCGGGACGAGCTGGTAGACCCCATCGTAGACGTAGTTGAGCCGCGTGTTGACGAGCTGGCTGCCTTGGGGACGCCGGCCATAGGCATCCAGCCCGTCCCAGGTCACGGTCGTGGTTTGATTGGGCGTAGTCGCGAAGGACTGCACCACCTGCCGTCCGGCCACGTCCATTTCCAGATCGATCCGCTTCAGACTCGCCGGCAGACTGGGTCCGCTCAGCGGGACCAGCAGACGATGGTTGCCGAGCCGGCCCGGCGCCCGGCTACTGGCATAGCTCAACTGAACGGGCGTCCCGATGAGCGGCACCGATTCCCGGAGCGTTTGGTTCTCACACTCGATGGTTGAGCCGGTCTGGGAACAGGGATCGTTTGTGGTCGAGGCGGTGACCTGGGGATCTCGTTGTCCGGGGAACACCGCATCGTTAGGTGGGAATATCTTGTAATTCGGGTCCCAGGAACTGAAATGCGTGATGGCCATCCGCCAGAGACTTTGGCCGGGCTGATACAAGCCGGCCACCTGCTGCCGCTCGGCCGTGCTCAACCCGGTGTTGTCCGGCGAGCCGCTCCCGGTCGTGTCCACCTCCGCCAGCCCGCCGGTCACGCTCAGAATCTTGATGACCTTGCCGCTGTCGGACGGCACCCACGTCCCCTGCTGGGCATCGTAGAAGCCCAGCGGCACGGCCGCGCCGACCGGGAACGCGAGGAAATTCTCCAGGTACGAGATCACCGGCTGGTTGAACTGCACGGTGGTGGCGCCGGCGGTGATCGCCTCATCCACGCTGTACTCCACCGCATAGGTATAGTCGCTGGTGGGGGGCAACTCGGCCGGCATGGTTCGAGGACCAGTCGTTCCGATGGTGTATTCCGTCGCACGCACGTTCAGACTGGTCAGCGGTTGGGTGCCGCCGCCGGGTAGGGTCATCGTCGCCGTGGTCCCTGCGGGAAACAGGAGCGTGGCCCGTCGGGTCCCCTCCGCATCCGTCACGACGCTGCCTTGCGCGGCTTGCATGGTCGGCGCATTGGCGGCGATGGTCGTGACCTGCGGATCGAGGGGAATCATGACCACATCGTGAACCGCGAGGACGTGCTGCCAGGGGACGTCCACTTGCCGCTGGGCCGGGAGGAAGCCGCTCTTGCGGTACGTGACCGTAAGCGGTCCCCCGCCGTTCACGGCCAGATCGAACATGCCGTCCGGGCGGGTGAGGGTTTGACCGAACTCGGGATGATTCAGTACGGTCACCGTGACGCCGGGCAGGGGGAACCCGTCGCGTGTGGAGACCTTGCCGCGCAGCACCGCCGCGCGTTGCGTTTGGATCGTGCCAGTGGCGACACCGGTCTGGATGGGGTTCGCCCCCGTGTAGAGAAACGCCGTCGTGTTCGCGAGTGTGGTGGCGACGGTCTGATTGATCGGCGTCGCCACCGTGCTGGGATCGGGCGGAAGCGGCTGGCCCGTGGCCGTGATGACTTGCACCTGGCCGGCACCGTTCACACTGCCCAACGTACCGGTGATGGTCGTGGTGCCGAGCGCCACGCCTTGCGCGACGCCGGCGGTGGTGACGGACACCGTGCCCGGCGCGGCGCTGGTCCACGTCGTGAGCGTGGTGACGTCCAGCGTACTTTGATCCGCGAACGTCGCCGTGCTGTGAAACGGCTGCGTCGAGCCAATGGGCAAGGTGACTGGCGTGGGTGTCACGGCCAGACTGGTGACAGCGATCACGGTGAAGTTTGCGGCACTGGTGGCGGTGCCGCCGGCCGTGGTCACGACAATCGGGCCGGTGGTTGCCGCGACCGGCACGCTCGCGACCAGTTGGGTGGGAGCGGCCGAGACGACTGGCGCCGTAACGCTGTTGAAGGTCACTTGGTTGCCCGCCGGCGTCGCCGCAAAATTACTGCCGGTGATCGTGACGAGCGTGCTCAAGCGGCCTTGGACCGGCGAGAACCCGCTGATCGTCGGCGCCTGCTGCGTCACGAGTGTCGCATCGAAGCGCGCGTTGCGCGTGGTGGCGTCGAAGTAGAGCCGCAGACCGACCGCATTGTTGTGGCCGGGGCATTTGGTGTCGTCGGGATTCGTGCCGATGCGGGTGCTGAGTTTGACGGACAGCGTATCGGTCGTGCCGTTGAAGGGCGTCGGGGACACGGAGCCGAAGGCGACGGTGACTTCTTTCGCTTGGTTCGCATTGCGGACGAGGCCGGTGATGCAGCGGCTGAGGCCGGAGGCGATGACGATGCCGTTCTTCAAGACCTCCGCGCGAAGATCGAATTGCGTCCCCTGATCGTCGCTGTTCTTTAAGCCCAGCCAGACGTGCAGATCGCTCAAGGCGGTGAGGGTGCCGCCTGTAAGAGAGGAAGCGGCCGGCCACGTCCCGATGTCTTTCCAGGCATTGCCGCCGCTGAAGTTCACCGCGGCCGAATCCCGGAACTTCGCATTCGTCGCCGTGGGCGCGGTCGTGTTGAGCAATAGCGTCGGGGGATTGTTGTCGGGGCCGGCGCCGTGGAGGAAAAAGTCGGTGGCGCTCTGAGCCCAGATCACGTCAGAGCCAACCGGAGCGATGAGGAATGTGCTGACGTACAGAGGCATCAGGAACCGGCGAAGGCTCATGTCCTTCCTCCCGCGGTTGGATCAGTGAACCGCAACTTCGGGGGGAGTTTAAGGGATTATCCCGTCTTTTGCACCTGGCGGATCCGCCAGGTCGTTCAGCACGATATGGTGGTATTTCCGGTACGACACTTTTGCAGCGATGACGTTTCAAAACGAAGAGATGAGCGGGTGGGTGGCTGTGGGCGGTGTGCTTAGGAAGCCCCGATTCAGGATGGAGCGGTTCCGACCGGAGGGTCTTACTCATTCAGGATCATGACGCTCCTCGTGACGTTTGCTTTCCACTCGACGAACGCTCTATCATCGATTGCAATGACTTGCATCAAGTGCAACACCAAAGCGGTGATCGGTCTGCCGCGGCACCATGCCGCCTTCTGCAAGCCCTGCTTCAACGGGTTCGTCCATGCTCAAGTCGCTCGGGCCATCAAGTCGGAGAAGATGTTCAAGAAAGAAGACCGCATTCTGGTGGCCGTTTCGGGAGGCAAAGACAGCCTGGCCCTGTGGGATGTTCTGCTCAAACTCGGCTACCGCGCCGACGCGCTGTACGTGAACCTCGGCATCGGGGACTATTCGGAGACCTCCTATCGGAAAGTACAAGGCTTCGCGGACGCCGTGGCCGCCTCGCACGAGGCGAAGTTGCTGGTCCACCTCGTAGAGCAGGAGGAAGGTGCCGGTATTCGCGAGTTATCGCAGCTCATTCACCGCCCGACTTGTTCCACTTGTGGCACGATCAAGCGCTATCAATTCAATCGCGCCGCGATCGATCATGATTATGACGTGATGGCCACCGGCCACAACCTCGATGACGAAGCCGCTCGCCTTCTCGGTAACGTCCTGCACTGGCAAGATGAATATTTAGACAAGCAGGGCCCCAGCCTGCCTGCCTCAGTCAAGGGATTCGCCAAGAAAGTGAAACCTCTCTATCGCCTCTCGGAACGTGAGATCGCCGCCTATGCCGTACTCAACCGCATTGACTACATCGTCGAGGAATGTCCGATGGCGAAGGGCTCCAAGATGTTGCTGTACAAGGACGTGCTGAACCGGTTAGAAACCGAATCGCCCGGCACCAAGCAAACCTTCTACTGGGGCTTTCTCGACAAACAAGCCAGGACCAAGCCGACCTCCGTCACGATGACCGAAAAGGATCACGCCACACTCCACCCCTGTGCGTCTTGCGGTCAACCCACCACCGCTGAGACGTGCTCCTACTGCAAAATGATGGCGCGCGCGAAGACCTCCGCCTAGGCAGATCAAGAGCTAATAGCTGATGGCGTATAGCTGATGGCCGCGTGAGGGCGGATGAAGAGCTTATGACGAATGGCGTATGGCAAATAGCTTATTGCTGATAGCAGAGGAGATTTTTCTGAGGCTATCAGCCACCAGCTCCCCAGTTTCTGCCATACGCTATGTGCTATACGCTCCCCTCTTCCCACCGCCCAGCCCTTGAAAAGCTGACGGCGACCCCGTAAGCTGCAAGTACTTACATACGCGACCCGGTTCCCCTCTACAACATGGCCACGACTGAACGAGACTATTATACTGTCCTGAGCGTGCCTCGTACCGCGACGCCCGACGATATTAAGAAAGCTTACCGGCGTTTGGCCCGCCAATTTCACCCCGATCTGCATACCGGGTCTCGCAAGAGCGAAATGGAGAAAAAGTTCAAGGAATTGAACGGCGCGCATGAGGTCTTGTCCGATCCCGACAAGCGAAAAAAATATGACCGCTACGGGCACGACTGGCAGAATGCCGAAGCGTATGAGCAAGCCAGGCAGCAGTCTCAAGCCCGCGGCACAGAGGGATTCTCGTTCGGCGGGGGAGCCGAGGGATTCAGCGATATCTTCGAGAATTTCTTTGGCGGTCGCGGGCGGGCGGGCGCCGGCGCGGCTCGCGGCTTTGCCGTACAAGGGGAGGATTTGGAAACCGATGTCGAGCTTTCGATTCGTGAAGTGCTGACCGGCATCTCGCGGCGAGTGAATCTGACTGAAGCCGTGCCCTGCTCTACTTGCGGGGGGACAGGCTCACTGCGCGGGCGACCGTGTTCCATGTGCATGGGCTCCGGAACCGTCAGAGAACAGCGGACGATTGAGGTCAAGATACCGGCCGGTGTTCAAGACGGCACGAGAGTGCGCGTCGCAGGCAAGGGTCAAGCGGGAAGCAACGGCGGGAAACGCGGAGATCTGTACCTGCACGTGCAGGTGACCTCGACCGGTCTCTTTCGCCGTCAAGGGAGCGACGTGCATGTGACGCTCCCCGTCTGGCCCTGGGAAGCGGCGCTGGGCGCGGAGGTCATGGCTCCAACCTTGACCGAACCGGTCAAGGTTAAAGTGCCGGCGGCAAGCAAAGCCGACTCAAAGCTGCGGTTGAAAGGCAAAGGGCTGCCCACCGCCGCTGGAGGGCATGGTGATTTGTTCCTCAACTTGCAGATCGTGATGCCGGCATCTCTGTCCGAAGAAGAACGCAAGTTATACGAACAGCTCGGTCGGACCTCTCACTCCGATCCGCGCGCCGATGTCCTCGTGAACGCGCGGCGGGGGTGAGACGACATCATTTTCTCCGGAGTTCAGACCATTGCAGGAGCTTGTGGAATATGGACTGTTCGCCTTTAGCTCGCTCTTCGTCATCGTCGATCCAATCGCCGCGGTACCCGCCTTTCTGGCGATGACGACACGAGACTCGGCCGGGGAACGGTTGCGGACGGCCCGGACCGCCTGTATCGTGGTGGTGGGGCTGCTGAGTGGCGCCGCCTTGGTTGGGGAACGGCTCTTCAATATTCTCGGCGTGACGCTGCCCGCCATCCAAGTGGCCGGGGCGCTGGTACTGCTGCTGGTCGCCCTGGATATGCTGCGAGCGCAACGTTCGGCTGTTCAGGAAACCGCCGAGGAAACTGCAGCCGGAGTGACGAAAGAGGATATTGCCATCACTCCATTGGCCATCCCGATGATGGCCGGGCCCGGCGCGATCTCGACAGTCATTTTGCTGGAGGCTCAAGCGACGAGTTGGTCGCAACAGGCGATATTGCTGGCCTGCCTGGCGTTGGTCGGACTGGCTTGTTATGTCACCTTTGCCTTGGCGACCACGGGAGCCCGATGGATGAACCCTATTATCGAAAAGATTATTACCCGGCTTATGGGCCTGTTGCTCGCCGCCTTGGCCATTCAGTTCTTGTTCAACGGCCTGAAGGGAGGCGGATTACTGAGCCGTTAACCAACACAGAGCATCGTGATGATGTTACGATGCAGGACCACCACTCAAAGGAGGACAACATGAAGAAAGCCAGTTTCACGCCGCTGACACTCAGCGTGGTCGCCCTATTCCTCTCGGCCTTGTTCCTTCAGCCCGCCTGGGCCAATCCGCCGGCCGGTGAGGGTCCCGGGAAGGGATCAGACAAGGAGAGTTATGGCAAGGAGGGCGGCCATGGCATGGGCAGAGGCATGGGAATGATGCATGGGGGGACGGGCCATTTCATACGCCACCTGCTCAAACATGAGAAGGAGATCGGTCTCAAGGAAGACCAGGTCGCCAAGCTGAAGGAGCTGCAGACCAACTTGGATAAGACCCGCACGAAAGCGGAAGAAGATATCATGGCGGCACAGCGAGAGATCAAGACCATGGTCGATGATGAGAAAACCGACCTCGCGGCGATCGAAGCCAAGCTGAAACAGAGCGAAGATCAGGAAGTGGCGCTCAGGATGTCGGCCATTAAGACCAGACGGGAAGCCCTGGCGCTTCTCACGCCCGAGCAACGTGAAAAGGAAAAGGCCGAGCACCAAAAGATGATGCAGCAACACAAGGAAAAGGGCAAAGGCCATGGCGATCCGCGTAAGGGGGAGATGAAGAAGGATGAGGGCAAGAAGGAGTAACCATTTTCAAGCGAGGTGATCCATGACAATCAAGAGTCTCATCGCCGCCGGCGTCATCGGATTTGTCCTGGCGTTCGGCGTACCCGCATGGAGTGACGACACAGACAAGGTGGCCGATTTGGTGAAAGACGCCAAGGTGACGATCGAGCAGGCCATCAAGACAGCGTCCGAGAAAGTCCAAGGAACAGTCGTCGAGGCCGAATTGGAGAAGAAGCACGGCAAGACGGTCTGGGAAGTGGAGGTCCTAGGCGCCGATGGCAAAGTGACTGAGGTTCATATTGATGCCGCGAGCGGAGCCGTGATCGATACTGAGGACAAGAAAGAGAAGCACAAGGAGAAGAAGAAAGGACAGTGATGGCGAAGGCCACGGGCTCGAAGCGACGAAGTCACGACCTGTTGGTTGGTCCTGGACGTGCGCCGGCTCGCGCGATGCTGAAAGCGGTCGGTTTTACCGATGAGGATTTGTCTCGTCCCCTCGTCGGCGTCGCGAACACGTGGATCGAAGTCATGCCGTGCAATGCTCACTTGCGCCGGCTGTCTGAACGGGTGAAAGCCGGCATTCGGGCCGCCGGCGGCACGCCCATCGAGTACAACACGATCGCCGTGTCCGACGGCATCTCGATGGGCACGGAAGGCATGAAGGCGTCATTGATCAGCCGGGAAGTCATTGCGGACTCCATCGAGCTGGTCGCCCGCGGCCATCTTTTTGACGCCGTCGTAGCGTTATCGGGCTGCGATAAGACGATTCCGGGAACTGTCATGGCGCTGGCTCGGCTTAATCTCCCGTCGCTCATGCTCTACGGGGGTTCCATTATGCCGGGCCGGTTCCAGGGACACGATGTGACTATTCAGGATGTGTTTGAAGCCGTCGGCAAGCACGCGTCTGGAAAGATGACGAATGCGGAACTTAAAGACCTCGAAGACCATGCCTGTCCTGGCCCCGGCGCCTGCGGCGGTCAATTCACCGCCAACACGATGGCGATCGCCTTTGAATTTCTCGGCATCTCCCCGATGGGCAGAAATGGCGTGCCCGCCATGGATGCTCGTAAAGATGATGTGGCCTTTGAGTGCGGCCAGATGGTCATGGACTTGTTGAGGAACGACCTCCGTCCGAAACAGATCATCACCCGTAAGTCGCTCGAGAACGCGATCGCCGCAGTGGCCGTCACCGGCGGTTCAACGAACGCGGTGTTGCACCTCCTCGCCATCGCGCGCGAGACCGGTGTGAAACTGACGATCGATGATTTTGACAAGATTAACCGCAAGGTGCCGCTTCTGGCCGATCTGAAGCCAGGCGGACGGTTCACCGCAGCCGATCTTTTTGCCGCCGGCGGCACCACGCTTGTGGCGAAACGATTGCTGGATGCAGGCCTGCTCCATCATCTTCAGCCGACGGTCACCGGACGAACGATCGGTGAAGAAGCAAGCGACTCGAAGGAAACTCCCGGACAGCAAATTTTGCGGCCATTGTCCAATCCGATCACGCCGACCGGTGGACTCGTCATCCTCAAGGGAAACCTGGCGCCGGAGGGCTGTGTCGTGAAGGTGGCGGGGCATTCCATGATGGCCTTCCGAGGACCGGCCAAGGTGTTCGATCGGGAGGAAGATGCGTTTGTTGCGGTGAACACCGGACAAATCAAACCCGGGGACGTGATCGTGATACGTTACGAAGGTCCTGCGGGCGGCCCGGGGATGCGTGAGATGTTGGGGGTCACAGCGGCGCTTGTCGGAGTGGGGCTGGGTGATTCGGTCGCCTTGCTGACGGACGGGCGCTTCTCCGGCGCGACGCACGGATTGATGGCCGGCCACGTCGCCCCCGAGGCCGTGAAAGGCGGCCCGATCGCAGCCGTCAAGAACGGCGATATGGTCGTGTTTGATATCGCCAAGCGTAAGCTGGATGTGCAGCTCTCACAAGCGGAAATCAAATCTCGCCTCCAAAAGGTCACGCTTCCTGTCCCTCGCTACACCTTAGGCGTCATGGCGAAATATGCACGGCACGTATCATCGGCTTCGGAAGGAGCGGTGACGAGCTGACAGGATGCTGAAAAGGGTCCCCCAACTTCGTTCTCAGTCGAGCGGACTCCTCACGTACCTCGCGCGTACGCTCCGGGGTCCACTCTCCTTGGAGCTGCTCTATGATTTTGCCAAGGCGTGGATGTCGTCGATGAGGTGTTGAAGTTCTGCTAACGCATGCACACGTTGCTGAGGCGTGACGGTCTTATCGATCGACCAGATCATGTGTGCGACTGCCGTCGTCGATTCCTGAAATGCGTTCCGGTATTCCTCCGTGGCGCTGAGTTCGGGATAGATGAACCACTCCCTCAAGCGTTGAACGAGGACTTGCTCACTCGGATGCATTCTCAACAGTTGGACCAGGCTCTGCTGCCGCTGTTGCTGGAACTCCACCCGCTGCATGTCGGGGAGGGCTCGGCTCAATTCGACGATCGTTCGCTTCTGCTCAGCGGTCAGCGATCCAAGTCCGTTTCGAGCCACGTTCACAAGATCGGTGGCCCGTTTGGATAACCGCTTCTCGGTGTCGTCTTTCCAAATCTTTTCACTCTCGCTGTGAAACGTCTGTTCTAAGTGCTGGAGTTGTTTGTCGTTCAGCGATGCGAGCAATGTCGCACCGTCCAGCACCATTCGCTCCAGCAAATCGACGCGCAATTGCTGATAGCGCGTGACGATCCACTCCACCTCCTCCCGGCTCAACCCGTCTGCGCTTCCTGCTTTGATTCGCCCGAGGAACTGCTCATAGTTGGGTAAGGCGTCTTTGCGGTGGTGTGCCAGCAGCTCTTTCAACCGTCCATGCAGGAAGCTCTTCTGATCACCCGTGAGATCGACATACGTATCGATCTTCCACAGCACAAGCCAGTCGGCATATCGATAGGCCAACGTCGGCATGCAGCTCGACAGCAGGACCATGAGGCATCCGCACAGGATCCTGATTCCGAACGTTTTGGCACGAGGACGTATCATGATTGAAAAGACATGCGTGAGAGCGGTCCCGAACTCATTGAGTATCGACAGGCCATCGCGTATTTATCACAGCCCCGCAACAGACCGGCACTGTGGCGGCGGGAAGCAGGCGATCCTTTATTGGGCAGCCTTCCGTTCAGTTCCGGTTGTCCTTCTGCTCAGGGTCTCTGCCATCCGGTTGAGAATAACTTGCGCCCGGTCTTCCAGACGTTCTGCCTCGGCGGTTCGTTGCCTTCTCCGGAGAAGCGTCGCGTAGGTTTTGAGGACCCTGGCATGTGCGGGTTTGTCCTGACTGGCTGTTTTGTCGAAGATGCCGATAGCGCGCTGATAGGCTGCCTCGGCCTGCGCGTACCGGCCTTGAGCCTGGTAGAGAGATGCCATTTCGGTGAGCACCTCGGCAACGAGCGGATGGTTCGGCCCGAACGTTTTCTCTCGTATACTTAGCGCCTGCTCATACAGTGGTTCCGCTTGCGAGTACCGGCCTTGCGTCTCATAGAGCTGCGCGAGGTGTATCGTCGCGATCGTGACCGACAGATCTTCCGACCCTTTGCTCTTTTTTAAGATGACGATGGCGCGCTGATACAATGGCTCCGCTTGCTCATACATCCCTTCGGTTGCAAATACCGTTGCGAGATTGTTCAGACTCGTCGCGAGCGCGGGGTGATCGGGCCCCAACACTTTCGTTCGAATACTGATGGCTCGCTGGTACAGCGGCTTGGCTAAGGCGTGAAAACCTTGGGCTTGATGCATTTCCCCGATATTATTCAAGAGACCGGCCACGGCCTGATGTTCAGGTCCCAAAATGTGTTCGCACATCGCGAGGGCTCGTCGGTACAGCGGCCCTGCGTCGGCATACCGCCCTTGCGTTCGGTAAAGTTCCGCGAGCTGGGCGAGCGTCGTGGCGATATCGATATGAACGGGCCCCAACGTTTTCACCCTGATGGCTAGGGCGCGCTGATAGAGCGTCTCTGCTCGCGCATACTGGCCTTGTACCCGGAAGATCTCAGCTAAGGAATAGAGACTCGCCGCTGTGTCGAGGTGATCGGGCCCCAACTCCTTCTCTCGTATGGCCAACGCTCGCCGATGGAGCGACTCAGCCTGATCGAAGCGACGCTGCATTCGATACAGCTCGGCGAGCTCACTCATGCTGGCCGTGGCACGGGGACCACCCTGCGGTTCAAACTGTTCCGCTTCTTTCTGCGCGGTCGTAAGGTATTCCTCTGCTTGAGCGTATCGACCTTCTTGGACCGCCTTGGCGGCATCCTCCATCGCCGAATTCCATCGGGCATCTTCGGCGCACCCAAGCAGTAGGCTGAGGAGCAATCCTCCTGTTCCGACCAGCCATTGCGACGATTGAGTTCCCATTGATGCTCCTGGGAGAAAGTAGGCCTCTCGGCCCATAACAGGGTGAGACGTCTCTTGTCAGCGGATAATATCAACACCTTCCTGCTCATGCAACCACACACGCACGACGAGAAAGAAGCGAAGGAATGGTGGGGGTCAGTGGTCGGAAGAGCGATGGGGGATCAGCGGCCGACAACTCCTGGATGAAAACATTTGTTCATGCAGTCCGGGCACAGACCGCCGTTGAACTGCAAGCTTGAATGTTCCGCGATGAAGGTCTCCAAGTCATACCATTCACCCGACTTATCCGGCACGCGCTTGCACCACGCGCAGAGGTTGATGACCCCTCTGATTCGCGTCATGTTCGCTTCCGGGTCCGTCAGTTCGTCCGCACCCGGAACATCCCTCAGAACGATCACCGATCCAATGATGACGCCCGTATCGTCCGCGACCGGCGCCGCGTTCCCGGTGACCAATCGTTTTCCGCCGCCTTTTCCGACGAGCACCACGCGTTCCAAGTTGACGATTCTGGTTTCCGTCATCGCCCTCATGGCCGGGTTGTCGATCGGTTGCAATTGCTCGCCTTCCTCCATCGACATGATCGCAGTCAGCCCGATCCCTAAGGCCTCTTTCTGGGTCCACCCGGTCAACACTTCTGCCGCCGAGCTCATATACGTCAGCCGCCCTCCGCGATTGGTCGTCATCACCGCATCTCCCATGCAGCGTACCGTGGTCGCTAACCACCGCAAGCTTTCCCTCAGATGCCGGTCGCTCTGCGAGCGATGAAGCGCCACTTCAATGTTGGTTCGAAGCGCATTCGGCTGATACGGCTTCAACATGTACCCTGCCGGAGATGACGTTTTTGCGCGCTCCAGCGTCTGATCATCGGCATAGGCCGTCAGATAAATCACCGGCACGTCGAACCGTCTCCGCATCTGTTCCGCCGCTTCGATGCCATCCATCGGACCTTTGAGCACGACGTCCATGATCACCAGATCGGGCCTCAGCTCGCCGGCTTTCCGCAACGCCTCCTCTCCCGACGAGGCGGTCATGGGGACGTCGTACCCTAACCGCTGCAGGCTGACCTGGATGTCGCGCGCAACGATCGGCTCATCTTCCACGACGAGAATCTTCGCCTGGTCCATGGTTCACATCCTTTCTTGATAGCGGAGCGCCCGAAATCGAATTCGCCATTCCGTTCCCGTTCCACTTTGCAATTCGACTGTGCCGTCGAGTTTTTCTACCAGCAAGCTCACCAGCTCCAAGCCTAGAGAATCGGGATTTCTGAGGATGCCGTCCCTCGGAAGTCCCACGCCATCGTCGCCAACCCGCAGCGTGTACGTCTCATCCGTGTTCGCAATCAGCGCAATTGAAACGCGTCCGGTCGGCCGCCGTATGAAGGCGTGCTTGAGACAGTTGGATACCAGCTCATCGATGATCAGACCACACGTGAGGCCGGTGTCCAGGTCAAAATCAATCTCTTCCACATCAAGGTGGAGCACAATGTTCTCCGGATCGACCCCATGGGACCGGAACACATGCCCCGTGAGCGTGCGGATGTAGTCGCTCATGACGATGTGCGAGAGATCCTGGGATCGATGCAATGTCTCATGCAGCAGCGCAATGGAAGTGATGCGTGATTGGCACTCCCTGAATAGCTGCGAGACCTGAGGATCTTTGATGGTGGAAGCTTGCAGGTTCAACAAGCTCGAGATGACCTGCAAATTATTTTTCACCCGATGGTGCACTTCCCGCAGTAAGCTTTCCTTTTCTTTCACCGTCTTTCGCAGCTGGTCTTCCATTTCCTTTCGTTCGGTCAAGTCAATGCAGGACCCGATATATCCCAGCAATCTGCCGTCGGCCGCAAAC
>JBQTHT010000146.1:0-14572 GCA_052389595.1 Nitrospiraceae bacterium | reverse complement strand
TTTCTGGATATCGAAGAAACGGTCCGGAGGGCCACGGCGCGCGTGGCGTCCATGGGCGTGGACTTTCTGACCGTCCATGCCAACCGGAAAGCACTCGCGGCGGCAGTCGAGGGGCGGGGCGCGAAGCGCGAGGACGGCCTGAAGCTGCTCGCCGTGACGGTGCTGACCAATTTCGATGCGAACGACCTGCGCGACATGGGCCTGCAATGGAGCGTGGCCGATCTGGTCGCCGCCCGGGCGAGGCTGGCGCACGAAGTCGGCTGCGACGGCGTCATTGCCTCCGGCGAAGAGCCGGCGGCCATTCGCCAGAAAGTCGGAGGCAGCTTTCTGATCGTCACGCCCGGCATCCGCCCGGCCGGCAAGGGCGCCGACGACCATGCGCGCGTGACGACGCCGACACAGGCCATCAAGGCCGGCGCGGATTACCTCGTCGTCGGCCGGCCCATCCGGGATGCCGCCGATCCCCAGGCCGCCGCGGAGGAGATCGTCGTGGAAATGCAGGCGGCCTTCGACGCGCGCGGCTGACCGCGGTCTCTCGATCTATCCGGTCTTTCCTGTCTGTTCAGCCCAGAATCAGACGGGCAAGACAGACCAGACAGAGTGAGCCGACTCATTTCACCGGGCCTGCTTGCGGGCCTCCCGCCGGTTTGTTAGGATGAGCTTCTGCCACCTGTTTTCCATCCATTATTCGTGCGGTGGGTGTAGCTCAAGGGTTAGAGCGCCTGGCTGTGGCCCAGGAGGTTGCGGGTTCGAAACCCGTCACTCACCCCAAATATCTTCCCGGTTGATTCTTCGGCAAATTGTTCCTCACCCTGGGCAGCGCTCCCTCACTGTTTGGGAAGGAGTCTGACTGACGTCCGTTCACTGAATAGAAATCCATCATTACCGTCTACCATAGGACAGAACGATGATGAGTCGAGTTTTGAGTTCCCGATCTGAAACAGACGAAGACTTTCTCGCAGGACCCTGGTGGGCCCTTTGTGGACTTCCTGCCGATCTCGCATTGCCGCTGACTATATGGCTTCCTGCAGGCTTGCCTAGTACCGCGGGAATTCGATCGATACCGTTTCCCTTTATAGAAGAGCCGATGCTTACGACAGGAGCCATGGAGACCTCCATGTGGGATAATGCCTCCCACGTTTGATTGAAGAGGGCTAGGCTGCCTAGATCGAACTCGACGAGCGATGCACACCGCAGCTACGTTCAAGCTTAAATAGAAATGATGCGCTCGGATAGAGAAGAGTGATGAAGAAATGGCTGGAAACGTTCTCTTGAAAACCAGGATGTCTTTAACAGAGTCTACCCCATATATTGATATGGGGTGAACTGATGCCACAATTAAATGTGGCTGTCAAGTACAAAGATGAGGATTTTTTGCTCTGTATCTCAAAGATCGAACGGACTTATTGAGAAAGAGGAAGTCCGCATATTTTTATTCAAGTGATATAGTTTTTCTGTACAAACGAAGGTGTAGTTAGTATGGACTCCCATCAAGTACAGAAGAAAATTGAGACAGTTGCACAGCGGCTCCTTCTAGAGGCTGAAGGCGACCCGATCCGTGCGCTCGGTCTTCTTATCGTCATTCTGGATGGATCAGATATCACGGACGATAGGCAAATCATCCGGCTGTTGTCGGAAGTGCGAAAAGTGCTGGTTCCTCAGCTTGAGGTGAACTCCGCACGGATCATCCAACATCTTGCAGGAGAGCGATCGTGGGAAGGGATACAGCACTGTCTGCGGTGCGGGGCCGTGTTACCTACTGAGAAGGCAGAGGGCGGATCCTTTCCTTCAGGGTATGTCTATCATGTGAACGGCCGCTTCTGCCAAGGAGATTACGAAGACTTCGACCGCTGCGTGTAAACCCGCCGACTTCGATCAGTGTACGTCTTCTTCGGCGCACAGCTCCTTGAGTGCTCTCTTCAATTCTCTCGACTGCATGACAAGCCTTGGAATCTCGCGCGAAGCGAACTGACATTCATTAGTGTGTGGGAAATTGTCAATGCCGGCGGTCGAAAATGTTCGCCTTAGTGTGTGATCTTACGAAAATACCGTCCTTCTCCTCTAATCTCACCTGGTGCGACATCAACCGCTCATAGCGATTCGTTGCCACGTTTCCTAACATTCGATTCGAAATCCTTATCTTTCAGCCATTTTTATCCGCCAGGGCGCATTGCCGGATCGGTGACAATAACTCGCTAACCAAATGGAATATTTGGCCATTCAACCGGTCCTGCTTGTGTCCCATCGGCACCTGCCTTGCATCTATGTGGCAGGTTGCCCCACATACCAGGTCACAGACCGTGCCTCATGCCGTGAGAAGAGTCTTTCTCCAAGGGAAATAACCAGTAATCTGCTAAGGTTATACTGTGCGATCTGACAAAAAATCTCCTCCCAGAGCTGAGAAGAAGTCACCTACCAGAAGCCATAAACGTGGCGTGGTCGGTTATAACAAGAAAACCGCCTTACTCGAGGACGCGATCACTCAAATGAACGCCGGCAAGTATGGCCGGTCTTCAGCCGCCCTCAAAGAATTGCTGGCGTTGGATCCACTCCACGCCGAAGCCCGCCGGCTCTTTGCGACACTCCACCTCCGCCTCGGAAGCCTCATGACAGCCAGAACAACCTTCGAGTCCCTGGCACGTGAAGCGTTGCAACGACAAGATTATTGGCTGACTGAATCGTTGTTGAGAGAATATCTCTCCGCAGGCCCACGATGCGTGCCTTTCCTTGAACTCCTCGCTCATGTCTACGAAGAAAAAGGCGATCCGATAGCGGCGGTCGCTGAGTACGGCAAGGCTATCGAGGTTCTGGTCGAGGACCCTGACCCGGATCGTCCGACCTACGCAGCGGAGCTCTATGCCAAAGTGCTGGAGTTAGCGCCGGCTAGTCCGGTCGCGTTTCGTTTAGCCCCGATGTTCGATCCCAGGACAGGAGCATTGACCCATGAGAGTAGTGCATCGACGGTGGTTCAAAGTCCAGAAGGAGTCAGCCATCCACCTGCCATGCAGGAAGACACAACGAGTTTTGAAATTCCCGCTCGCATGCCGTGGGAACAGATAGAAGACGAGTCCTGCGCCTCCAGCGCCGAACAAGAGATCTTTCCGCTTGCCGACGAACAGATGAGTCATCCGGTTGCGATTGAACCAGCCACGATCTCGCAAGAGGACGGAACCGTCGCGATTGACAGCACGACGGGAGACACTGTTCCATCAGTGCAGCAGGGCCCACTTGCCGGGTCGGCGGACGAGCTGGCGAGCCACAACGTAGTAGAGACCGAACCTTTTAGCTCCGAGATCCCTCACATCAACGATCCGACCCTTCAACCCGAACCGGTCTCTCCACCATTCGAAGGAGGTCTCACAGGCTCCTCCATGCCGGCTGCGGATCTTCTTTCGGCCCCGATGCCGTGGGAGCAAGTGGAAGAAACCACGGTGGCCATTCCCTCTCGGGAGTCGACAGAAGATCCCGCTGCCTGTCCGACGGCCGAGCCGGAACACGGGACTTTCTTATCGGGAACGATGGGAGATCCTCCGCTGCAGTCTCCCGCGCCATCTCCTCCGGATGTCGAGACCCCGAAAGTTGAGAGCGAGGCGGTGAGCAGTACCCACACTGCAATGGGGAACGAACCTGAGCTGCGAAGTTCCGCACCACTTAATCAAGCGGCTACCCAATCTGCTTCCCACGCTGATATTGCCCTCTCGCCCATCACGTGGGAAGAAGTACTGCAGGCCACAGGTTCGCCGGCATCAACCGAGGCGCATCCATCTCAGCAGGAAGTTTACAAGGAAGCGCTCTCAACTGAATCATCGAAAGAAAGTTCGAAAACGCTGCCGGCAATCGACCGCGCCGATGTTGGTGAAGAGACATTCAGAATCGCTGAGGCGCAACCCCTTCCTGACAGTCATCTTCCCGGTGTAGAGCCAAGTCCGGAGAACGATTCATCCGTAGAGGCAAAGTCCTCGGCTGCTGCAGGCATCGTTGAATCGACAGAAGAACCGGTAGTTCCGAAGGCTGCCCCAGAACCCAAGGCGGTGTTGAGGTTATATGAAGAAGCATTGAGCATGGGACGGGCGTTGAGTGCAGAGCTTCAACGCTTGAGCACCGGCATCGAGATTTCAGTCGCTCCGTCGGTTCCCGCTGAGGAACCGCCTCCTAGTGTGGAGACGTCAAGCTTTCTGAATCCAGAGGTCTCTGAACCTCTCACGTTTCCGACGTCGGATGACGTAGGTCCAGCCTCGTTACCTTACGATGCACGGGATATTGCTGCTTCAGTGCCGCTGGTCGATCGTGAGCCGGAAGCCTGGATAAAAGAACCGACAGTCACTGTCCCACTCATCGGTGAAAGCCCTTCTTCTCCGGAGTTGACCGAGCCGCAATCTCGGATAGACGCATCGCCGTCGGCAGCCGCGCAGCAGCCGGCCGAGACAATCGCGCCGCACACTCCCGCGGACGAACCAGTTGCATTCCCGAGCGGGTTGGATGAGCAAGCGGTGGCTGGATGGAAATCAAAACACATCGAGGAGCTAGAAGCAACTCCAATTGGACAATTAGAAAAAACCACACATCGAGAAGAATCCTCCTCTGTCGAAAACGGGGAATCCTTCAAGGAGGTTTCATCCGCAGACACCTCGGCTCTTCTTGCCCACCAATTTAAGCCTGGGCCGGAAGTCTCATTCGACTGGGAAGGTGATCGAACACTGTCGCCGACGACTGAAGCTGAAACGGTTGTGTCTTCGCTTCCATCTTGGGCTCGGACAGGTCCAGACGCGGAAGTCCAAAACCCTACGCCGTCTGTGGATTCGGGAACGGCTGCTTTGCCGATCCCCGAACCGGTGGTGACACGAACAGCGGCAAGCGCACGCGAAAGCCTCGTCTCCGCCGTCGACGTGCTCTTTGGACGGTCCGGAGGAAAAGAGGTTGATCGTTCATCAGACCACATGAGCTTTCGTCGATCGAAGCACTGGCTTAGGCAAAAGTTCTCCCACGTCCGTCTCAGAGTGTCCTTCTTCATTCGGAACTGTTTCGCCACCACCCGCTCAATCGTCCTGTCGCTTGTGGCGTTAGCCGGAATCGGATTGGCTGTCCTGCTCATCGGTATCGGCACAATTGGCCTCGTCTGGGTCGTGATCGAAGAGCGTCCTAATAATGCATTTCATAACTTGAGCACTACCCCGCCACGCGGGATGCAAGACCCCCAGAAGAACGGCTATTTGTTGCTGCTCGGTTTCAACGCCACCTCCTCGGTCGATCCAGTGCAAGCGGGATATGAGCGGAAATTCGGCAACATGGACCTGGAAGCCGCGAGAGTATGCACGGGAAGAGCGGAGTCGACCGGCCTTCCTCGGGAAACGGCTTCTGGCGCGGTGCTTGCCGGGTGGTATCGAACGTCCGACCCATCGGCTCAATTTCGGAATGAAGCCAACGGACTCAGAGCTTGGTTGGCATCATCCGACGTGCCGGTGTCGCGATACAGACAGTGGTTGAAGATGTCGTTTGAGGACTGGGGACATGGCCAGTCGGTCAGCCCTCCTTGCCAGGCTATTTTGGAAGCTCATCGACTCTATGTTGCTGAAGGGTTCACTGAGAGCATGGACTCAGGCCTCGAACGTCTTGAAACCGACCTCGGGTCGTGGCGAGCGGCATCCTCTCAAGCCCGAACACTCCCCATGAAGATGATGGCCATCGACGCCATCGATGACGATGTGGCCGTGGCATCGGGATTGTTGACGCGGCCTGACCTGGATAACAAATTGTTGCCTCGCTTGATGAAGCTGACGCGACCGCTCGACCACGTAGAACACTCACTCCGCTGGCCGATCCAGAGCGAGCTCGTACTGAATACGAAGACGCTTGATCCGCAGCTGAGAAAGGATAAGACCGGCGAACGGCCCTTTCATGTGTCCGTGGCGGCGGCGATGCCGCTTCCAAAACAGAAGCGATTCAATGATTACGCCGAATATTATGAAGCCGCGATCAAGAACGGGGAAGTCACATCCTCGACCCCCGTGAATTTCTATAACTATGTCAGAACGCCCCCTCGGACGTGGATAGATTACTTGCTGAACCCGATTGATAACGTAATCGGGGCAGAACCACTCCCTATCTGGGACCCTTACCACGGACGCATTCTCGAGACCGACGCGCGACTTCGACTGGCCAGTCTTCAGGCGTGGATTCGCAGAGGCTCGCAGGACGGAGACCTCTTGGCGCGTGTGGCGCGCGCCGGTCAAAATTTCTACGACCCCTTTACAGGCTTCCCCATGTTGGTGAATTCCCGCAGAGGCTTCCTGTATAGCGTCGGAAAAGATGGAAAAGATGACGACGCGGATCCACGGACGGATGTCATCGCACAAATTCCAAAGTCCACTTCGTCCTCCGGCTTAGAATCTAAGCGGTCTTCCTCTCCGGCCAAATCGAAGTAAGTACCCTCAGATCTCGCTGTTTACCTCCCGACTTTGTCAACCCCTTCTGGATGTATGCGTTGTTGGGAACCAGAGGGATCGAAGTCAACCATTCACTCCACACTCACATTCAAGAGGAGGTCGAAGTCATGCTCAAACAAGTGATCTTCATCGGCGGAACCATCGTGATAGCGATGGCGGCCAACACGTCGTTGGCGCAACTCGGCGACCGGATCAATGACCGCTTGGATCGGCGCAGCGACCGAGTCAACGAACGGTTGGACAGTCGCGGCGATCGGATTAATGAACGGCTCGACCAGCGGGGCGGCAACATCAATCAGCGACTGGACCGGCGTGGGGAAGTCGTCAATGAACGGTGGGATGAGCGGGCATCCCAAGCCCAAGCAAATGACAACGAGGCCCTGGCCGGTCATCTTGATCAGAAAGGCAACCGGATTGAGAATCAGCTTGACCGCAAGGGCGATCGAGCTGAAAATCGGCTCGACCGCCGAGGAGATCTGGTCGAAAATCGACTGGACCGACGAGGCGATCGATTTGAAAATCGATTGGACCGGCGCGGGGACCGAATTGAGCGCCATCTCGATCGTGGAGCGCAGGCTGCGCGGCCCGTCAGATCTCGGTAAATCATGAGTGGCCGGCCGCGAGGCGGCCGGCCACTTGCACGCGTCCCAGCGCGCTGTGTCTGGGCAGGGAGTGCCAAATCTGGATCAAGCCCAGGCATTAGATCGGTTCTTGGCCGGGGTCGAACGGCGCGCGTTTCGCATCGCTCAGATTGCGACCGGTAATGCAGATGATGCATTGGACCTGGTCCAGGATGCGATGCTCAAGCTGGT
Source organism: Nitrospiraceae bacterium (assembly GCA_052389595.1). GTDB lineage: Bacteria > Nitrospirota > Nitrospiria > Nitrospirales > Nitrospiraceae > JBQTHT01. Next base: position 7,317 of record JBQTHT010000146.1, on the reverse strand, counting down.
CCAGCGCTATGGCTCACGAGACGAGTCGGAATGGGGCCCGCTCTTTCATCGGATTTTGCAGAGTCGAATCCGAGATTGGTATCGGCGCACCAGGGTACGAAATCGGTGGCGTCGATGGTTGGGCCGATCAGGCGATGAGGAGGATCAGCAGGACCCGATGGAAACGATCCCCGACCGCAACACCCCCGGCCTGGAGGAGCAGTTGAAACAGAAGCAAGCTTATACGGCGATCGAAACAGCCTTGCACGCGTTACCGCTGCGCCAACAACAGGCGTTTGTGCTGCGGGCATGGGAAGAACTGGATGTGGCGGCAACAGCGTCCGCGATGGGCTGTTCAGAAGGCAGCGTCAAGACTCATTATTCTCGGGCAGTCCATGCGTTGAGACAACGACTGGGGGAGCATCGGCCGTGACCCAGCCTCTTGACCCACACGAAGCGGAGTTACTGGCGCGATCAAAGCAGGCGATGGATCGGAGTCTGGACGATCTCGATCCACACACCCTCGCGCGTTTGAGGCTGGCTCGTCGACGAGCCCTCGAAGCGGCGCCGCGGTCCAAGGCCTGGCTGGTCTGGGCCGGCGGCTTCGCCATGGCATCGGTAGCGATTCTCGCTCTTGTGCTCTGGTTGAAGCCGCCGGCCATGCAACAGCCGAATCACCAGCCGGCCTTGGAAGATCTTGAACTCATCACCTCGCTCGAAAACGTGGAGCTTTCGGAAGACTTAGAATTCTATGGCTGGTTGGCTGAGACGCCAAGCGCAGGGTAATTGCCTCGGCCTCGGTTTGGTGGTTGCCTCGCAGTTGGTCGACGCCGCGCCGAAGGACGTGGCGCCTCCTCCCGACGGAGACTTTCTCGAGTTTCTGGGGACCTGGGAGACCGGCGATGGGAAATGGATCGACCCCTTTCAGGTCGAGGACGCGTCGGTGCTGGGAACCAGTGACGGGAGCGGTGAATCCCGCGAGCGAGAGTTTCGAGATCGTCCACGCAAGAAACGATTCGAGCAGGATGACTCTCTGAGCAAGGACACCGATTCTCCATCGCAGCGAAAGAAGGTCGAGCAATGACCACAGTCGGTTTGCATGTCATTCTGCTGTTCGTGATGGCGCTTCCGGCTTGGGCGCAGACGGACGGCGCCGCTATTCCGTGGGCGCAACTCAATCCCGAACAGCAACAGCTTTTGCAGCGATTCGGCGGCGCCTGGGATCAGATGTCGCCGGAGCGACAACAGCGATTGCTGAATGGCGCCCGCCAGTGGGCCAACATGAGTTCCGAAGAGCGTCAGGAGGCCCAACAGCGGTTCAAGCAATGGCGCGAGCTCCCGCCGGAGCAGCAGGAGCGTATGCGGGAACGATTCCAACGTTTCCGCCAGCTTCCTCCGGAGCAGCGGGAAGCCCTGCGGGAAGCGCGTCGCAAGTTTAAAGCCCTCCCGCCAGAACAGCGCCAGGAACTCCGGCAGCGGTGGAAAAACATGACGCCTGACGAACGTCGACAATTCCGGCGCGAATTCGGAGGAGATCGCGCTCCCATCGATCGCTCCAACCGCTCTCGTTCTCCACGCTCTTTCAAGCCCGGCCAGCAATAATCCGTCTATCTCAGTCCATCGTCGGGGGCGCTTGACAGGTGGCTTGGCATTCCACACAATCTCCTCACAAGAAGAACACAAGGAGGAGGACGTCGATGCGCCGTACATCACCTGCGTTCCAGGCCGGTATGAAGCAAGGGGCCATTTCACCTTCTCCTATCCCAACGCGCATCATTTCGAACGAAGAGTTTATTCCATGCGGTCAGACGCCCGCTCAGGCTCGTGTTGAACAGGTCATGGACTCCATCGGCGAGAAGGCGGGACGCAGGCTCGGGCTCACGCGCCGGGATTTTCTCAAGACGAGCGGCGGGATAGCGGCGGCGCTGCTGGCGATGAATTCCGTCTTCGGCAAGTTCTTCGATGTGCTCGATGTGGAGCTGGCCGAAGCGGCCGCCTTCACAGAACGGCAAGGCGACCCATTTTTTATCTTCGACGTCCAGACGCATTACGTCGGGACGCAGTACGATCCCGACAATGCGGAAGTGAAACGAAAGGGAGCGGTCACCAAGCAAGCCCTGCTCGGTCTTCGCCGTCGCATTCGTGAAGCTGGTCTCAATCCCAAATTAGCCGGCGACCGTGGGACGATTGATGATTTGTCCTGGCAGAACTTTGTCAAGGAAGTGTTTCTGGATAGCGAAACATCGGTTGGACTCATCAGCACGCCCCCCGGCCCCTATCCACAGGAAGCCGTGGTGCCGCCGAAAGAGATGGCGCATATTCGTGACGAGATCAACCGGTTGGCCGGATCGCAGCGGATGCTGGCGCATGGGTTGGCGACGCCCCAACTCGGCCGCGCAGACCTGGACTTTATGGCTATGCAGGTGGACCAGCTTAAGATCGAGGCGTGGAAATGCTACACCGGCTCGCCGCCGAGGGGCTTCGAGCAGGGATGGTGGATGGACGATGAGAAGATTGCGTATCCGATGCTGGAACAGGCAAGGAAGCTCGGCGTGCCACGGGTCTGCGTTCACAAAGGATTGCCGCTCGGGCCGGTCGAAGACTTCAATCACCCTCGCGATCTCATCAAGGCGGCGCAGGACTTTCCGGACATCAATTTCCTGGTCTATCACTCCGGATTCCGCAGCGCCGGCTCGATTGAAGCGGTCTTCACGCGCACCGGACACATTCCTTGGACCAGCGAATTTTGCAACATGAAGCGAGCCCAACCGCGCATCCAGAATATTTATATGGAACTGGGCTCGACGTTCGGCCAGTTGGTCATTACCCATCCACTAGTGTGCGCCCATTTGTTGGGAGAGTTTATTCAGTCATTCGGGGCGGACCATGTCGTGTGGGGGACGGACTCCATCTGGTCCGGAACGCCGCAATGGCAAATCGAAGCATTGCGACGATTTCAGATTCCGGATCCCTTAATCGAGAAACATGGCTATGGTCCGCTGACCAGAGATATAAAAGCGCAAATTTTCGGACTGAACGCCGCTCGCCTCTTTGGGGTTGATGCGCAAGCCAAGCGGAAAGATGTGCCGAAGGATTATCTGGGCAAGATCAGAATGACCTATCTGGAAGAAGGACCGGAGCCGAGTCATCGTCTCTATGGATGGATCGCCGGATGAATACCGTTAGGCGTCAGGCGTAAGGGGGTGAGGCGAAACTCGGGGTCAGAGCTCAAATGGATCAGCCTCATAAGAAACTGGATCTGTGGAATGCGGCGATGGAGTTAGCCGTGGCCGTTTATCGAGTAACCGATTCATTCCCCGAAGGAAGAGCGGTATGGTCTGACTGATCAAATCAGAAGGGCAGTATCGAGTGTTCCGAGCAATATTGCTGAGGGTGCAGGTCGGCAAACCAGAAAGGAATTCATCAACTACCTGCATATGGCCCAAGGATCGCTCAGTGAATTGGATACGCAGGTCGAACTTGCAAGAAGGCTTGGATATCTAGAGCAGGAAAGCTGGGCAAGCTTTGATGGTCAGTTTGAGCGGATCGACAAGATGCTCAGCGGACTCATCCGCCATCAGAGAGCCAACGGTGTGAAGCGAGCGGTTGTGCGGTCTTGACCGAGTCAGTCAATATACATCGCCTCACGCCTAACCCCTTACGAGTTGTTGGAGGTCTGGGGAATGAAGAATGAAATCTTATATCCCGGGGCGTTTCCGATGGTGCGGTTGGAGTTGACGGCGGGCGAGAACGTCAAAGCCGAGTCAGGAGCGATGGTGGCCGCGTCGCCGACCATCGATATTGAAAGCAAGATGGAGGGCGGTTTCCTCGGGGCGTTGTCGAGGAAGCTTTTGACAGGGGAGAAGTTTTTCTTCCAAACCTTGCGGGCGAGCCGCGGTCCGGGGGAAGTACTGCTGGCCCCAACCGTGCCGGGAGATATTATCGTTCTGGAACTCGACGGGGTGAATGAGTACATGGTGCAGAAGGACGGGTTCCTGGCTGGAGCCGAAGGCGTGAAGATCGAAAGCCGGATGCAGAGTCTAAGCCGTGGTCTTCTCGGCGGAGAAGGGTTCTTTCTTCTCAACATCCGTGGCGAAGGCACGCTTATTTTGAACAGCTTCGGGGCCATTCACAAAATCGAGTTGAAGCCCGACCAGGAATATGTGGTGGACAATAGCCACCTGGTGGCATGGACCGCGACCACCACGTACAACATCGAAAAGGCGGCATCCGGGTGGGTTGCGAGCTTCACCTCCGGCGAAGGCTTTGTCTGTCGGTTTCGCGGGCCGGGCGTCGTGTATATCCAAAGCCGCAACCCCGGCAGCTTTGGAGCGTGGATCAGACAGTTCATCCCGGTGTCGGAATAAGAGGATGCTGAAAAAGGAAGCTGGGCGCGGGCAGGGTTGCCTCCGTGCTCGCGCAGCGCGCACAATCAGACTGTGCTCGCTGGACGCGCAGTCGAGGCAATCCCTGCCGCGCCTGTGACGATGGGCATGTGTAATGTCGGACGATCTTTTTGAGCATCCTGTCTGAAGATCCTCGTATGAGTCTCACCGCCAACGCGCTGTGCTTCGGTGAAGATTTTCCAGGGGTCGGGATGCCCTGTACGATCGATGTCTCTCCTCAAGGCCTCTCCGTTCAATTTCTGACCACGTCTTCCCAGTTGAGCCCTAAAAGAATTGCTTTTTCTTCGCTGGCGGTGTCCGCGGGCGGATTCGACCATGACCACCTCGTGGTGAAGTGGGGAACGGACACCACGTCGAAAACTCTCTACCTCAAGGATCCGGCGCTCATCGTGGCCTTCCGGAAATTTGCGCCGCCGGAACTAATGTCGGATCTGGAGCGTACGGCCCAGCAAGTGCGCCGATCTCGTCATGGACGGCGCACGATTATCTGGGCCGCCGCCGGAGCCTTGGTGGTCCTGGTACTCGGCCTCTGGTTCGGCTCAGATCTATTGGTAGAGGCAGCCGTGGATCGGGTGCCGGTGGAATGGGAACAAAAGATCGGGGAGATGGCGCAGCGGGATTTCTTGGCCGGGCAAACGGTCCTCCATGAAGGCGCGGCCGTGCAGGCGGTTCAGGAGATCACCGATCGTCTCGCGAATAAAATCGTCGATAACCGCTACAAGTTCCAAATCACCGTCGTGAAAAGCGATGTCATCAATGCCTTCGCTCTGCCCGGAGGATATGTCGTTGTCTTCACGGGATTGCTCAAAAAAGCCGAGAGCGCGGATGAAGTCGCAGGCGTGTTGGCGCACGAGCTGAATCATGTCCTGCAACGGCATGCGTTGGAGCGAGTCGTGAAGACGATGGGCATGTTCGGCATCGTGACCATCCTCCTTGGCGATCAACGGGGGCTCATCGGCCTGGCCAAAGAGTTGAGCGTTGAGTTGGCGACGTTGAAATTCGGCAGGGAACAGGAAACTGAGGCGGACCTCACCGGACTTCGTCTTCTCCATCGCGCTCGGATTTCCCCTGAAGGGATGATCCAATTCTTCACGAGACTGACAGAATCGGACACGGGGAGAATCGAGCTTCTCTCCACGCATCCCATGAGCGCCGTACGTGCGGAACGGCTGCGGTCGGAAGCTGCCTCCCTCTCTAAGCAGATTCGGGAGCCCTTCAGCTTTGATTGGGGCAAGGTCGAAGAGTCGTTGGGACGACAATAAGAGCAGGCGTGATGCGAATCGGAGTCATCGCGGATACTCATGGCCTCTTCGATCCGGCGATCGCGACACATTTCCAGCACGTCGATCACATTATTCACGCCGGAGATATCGGGAGCCCGACGGTCATCGAACAACTCAAAAAGATTGCGCCGGTGACGGCGGTGTCGGGCAACGTGGACGGTTTTGAAGAGAGCGGCTTTCCATCGCAGGTCGTGATTGAACTAGGTGGACATCGAATCGCCGTCCGGCACGTGTTGTTTGAAAAAGGGAAGCTCACTAAGGAAGGGCGGGCCTTTCTAGAACAGGTACGTCCCGACATCTGCGTGTTCGGCCACACACACCAGCCGAGGAAAGAACGGCTGGGCGGCATCCTGCTCTTCAACCCGGGCTCAGCAGGCCCGAAACGATTCAGACTTCCGCGACGGTTGGGCATCCTGAACATCAAGGAAGGAAGGGTGACTTCCACCCATCTCGCGCTCAACGATCAGTTGAAACGGGGATGAAGCGACAACTTGCGCATGCCTAGCCATCCCACTAGGATAAAAGGCAATCGAACTCGAAAGATCGACGCAAACCCTCACGCTAATTAGGAGGCACAAATGAAGACATGGGTTGTGGGTGTATGCGCTATGGCGCTCAGTGGGATACTCCTCAACAGCGCGTTTGCCGCCAATCCGGACAATGGACCAGGATGTGGATTAGGCAAGCTCGCCTGGTCCGAGTATAAGCATCAAAAAAATATCGCGCCGCAAGTGATGATGGCCACGACCAACGGCACCTTCGGCAGTGGGACATTCGGGATCAGTTTCGGGACCTCCGGTTGCACGAATGATGGGCAGGTCATGGCGGAGCATAAGACGGAGTTCTTCGCTGCCACCATCTTCGACAGCCTTGCTCAAAACATGGCCCAAGGGAAAGGCGAACATTTGGCCTCGCTGGCCACACTCATGAGGGTTCCGGTAGAGCATCAGGCCGAATTTTTTGCGCTGGCTCAGGAAAAGTACGTCGCCTTCGTGCAGAACGGGGAAGCGTCGCCGGTTGCAGTGATCAAAGCGTTGCAAGATGCCATGAATAACCATTCAGTGTTGGCACGTGTGTCGCGGTAGCGCCTAGTTGATTATCTCAATGCACCGTGGCAGGGTACGGGTATGTCGCAAGACTGACGGCTCCGAAGTATTTTCTAGTGAACATCGCTCACGGCTATACTATAATCCGTCAACTGCCGCATTCATGAGCAACATAGTTCAAACAAAGGAGGAGGGCTTATGGTGAAAAAAATATTGGCATTGCAGGCAGCAGTTGTTCTGCTAGGGCTTCAGGCCGGCGTGGCGTTGGCGGCCAATCCCGACACCGGACCAGGCTGTGGGCTTGGCAAGCTCGCGTGGGCAGATTACAAAAACCAAAAGAATATCGCGCCGCAGGTGATGATGGCCACGACCAACGGCACCTTTGGGAGCGGAACCTTTGGAATTAGTTCCGGGACATCGGGTTGCACGAACGATGGTCAGGTGATGTCCGAGCACAAGGTCACGATGTTTGCCGGTCTCAATTTTAAAAACCTTTCACCGGAAATGGCGCAGGGCCAAGGGGAGCATCTGGCCTCTTTAGCGACCCTCATGGGCGTGCCGTCCGAGCAACACGAAGCGTTCTTCGCCATGACGCAGGAGAGG
>JBQTHT010000145.1:0-7789 GCA_052389595.1 Nitrospiraceae bacterium | reverse complement strand
ACCCAACTCTGGTTCGCCGATCGTGTCCCGCATGGCGTCGTGGCGAAGGCTGCGCGGAAGGTCCTGGCTCCGACGGCGGAGGGGTATGACGAATCGTTGGAGATCGACCGAGGCGGGGCACGATTTGACCCCTACTATACGATTCCGATGCGAAGAATCGCGTCGATCTGATGGGATGAATGTCGGGCAGCATCCGGCGGCTCGTCGGACGCTTCGCATTCGCGGTCCGTTCCCTGATCATGAGCGCTCAACAGCATCTTGGCACAAGTCACCACACAACCCACCCCAGCACAGCGATGGTGGCACAGGTCAGGACGAGAGCCGCAACTTGATGTGAATTGAGTCGTTCCCGATCGTCCGCCGGGATCGGCTCGGCGCCGTTGCCAGCGCCCCCCACGCCGCCAGCGTGTGACTGTCTTGCGATCCACGCCTAGCCCACATTATTCATGAGCGCTTCTACTGCAACCGCCGATACGCCGCTGCGACAAGCTTGGGTGCAGGTTCCCGCACCCAAGCGGGCGGGCTCGCCCCTCGTGACCTCAGTCTCAGCCGCCCTACCCCAGGCGCGCCAAGACGCGCCTCTTCCCGAACATACTGTATCAAGTATGCCTCGGTCTCTCGGGGCTCCGCGCGCCCGTCTCGCCTGGCGTCTTGGCGGTTTCGCCACGAACCGTCATGAATAATGTGGGATAGGTCCCGCGCGATCGTTTTGACCCGTTCGCCTCGCGCCAGCCGGGCCAGCATCTCCTGCACCGTGTCTTCTCGTAACATCAGCTCCTCGCTCCTGTGGTGGTCACAGGGCATGGAGCCTGCCGGAGCACTGGTCGTTTCAGACATGCCCCGCCTCCTCGCTTGGGGAGGGGGGAATTTCAGATGATCACAGAGGGGGGAGTTTCACATGATCGCTGACAGATGCTATTCCCCCCGGAACATCCACATCAGAAAGGGCTTGATTGAGGAGCGTACAGCATGAGCCAAGAAGAATTCGATCGGACGAGGCAGCACCTTCTAGGAAAAGTGCCAACAAAAGTGCCAGCCAGCTTCAACCAATCCACAGAAGAATCCGCCCAACAAAAGAAAAACAGGGGTCTCTTCAAATAGCCTTTCCTGGCGTTAGCGGACACAGCCTGAAAGTCCTTCGCACTCTCCCATGATTATTCTCCCCCTTCTCCATCCCTTTTAATTTATTTTCAATTGTTCTCAAACTACCGGGCCCCCTTGGTTAAGTGTTCACTAGATGTTCACCAAGAGACCGGAACTGGTCGGTTTGGGTGGGAGGAGATCGGATGTCGCAAAACGGGGAGGTGCGCTGGGAGCTGCGTTTCTGTTGGCGAAAATGGCGTTCTGCGGGTGAAGGGAGAAGCGAGCGGCGGCTTATGAGTCCGCTGCTCTACCAACTGAGCTACACCGCCATACTTCAGTTTGTACCAATGTGCTTTACATGCCGTCAAGGGAGAAGGGGGGATCTTACTGCGAAATCAGAAAATCGAACATCAGTGGATGGATGATCGAAAGGGGAGAGTAACTGGAGGACTATCCGATGAGCTCGGGATTCAACCGGGTCATCGGGCGGATCGTCGTCGCTTTAATTTCGTTGTACACAATGGCTCGCCCAGCCTGGCGTAGACGGCTGAATACTCCTTCGACAATGACTTGATCGCCTTCCCGCACTTCTGCTTTTCCCAAACCGATCACTTTCAACGTGCCGGCTTGATCCTGTAGCAGGAAGCCATAGGCAGGCTGACCTTGACGATTCGTGGCGAGTTGGAAGTTTGTAACCTTGCCAGACACGATGACGACCTGGTGGTCATAGTGTTCTGGATGAGTGATTAACTCGACGATCTCCAATAAATTCGCCGATGCGAAGCTTATGGAGGTCAGCACAACCAACATGGTCATCGTCAGGAGTCTTGTTGTACATAGCATCGGCGATGTTCTCCGATGAGGGGTGAGTCGAGAAAGATGGGTTGACGAGTCGCTATTATACAGGCGTTTGTTTGAATTTAAAGAAGGCGCGAATAATTTTTTTCAGGGGGGGGAGGAGTCGGTGAACCATGTTAGGACGGTAGTCCGTCCCTACCTCAGTTCTGCGAGGTCTCCTATCGGCGACCGGTGAGGTCGGTATGTTCTTCGCCGAAGAAGCTCTTGAGGACATGCTCGCCCATCTCCCCAAGTTGCTCTGCTTCCGATTTCTTCTCCTCCAAGAGCGCCGCCGGAGCGGCCTTTGACCTAGGTGTAACCCGTGTCAGCAGGGCTTCTTCCAATGATTCCGGTGAGCGATCCAGATCCGCCAAAATGGCGGCCAGTCGCTGAAGTCCAAACAATGATCGAATCGGTTCAGCGTGAACGGCATTCGAGCTGGCTCCCTGTACGAGCGACAACCAGAACCGTCCTTCGATCTCCTCAGGCAGCGTGCCCCACGCGAAAGCCTGCAATTTTTCAATCAAGGCCGGTTCAGTCCGCTCGAGCCCATCATACGTCGAGACAGACCTTTCGATGGGTCGCCGGGACAACACGGCCAGTGTTTCCTTCCAAAGATCGAGCGGGGGCTGCGTCGCCGGATTGACGGACGTGGCGAGCTCTGTTTGAAGGGTCTGCACATATTGGTTGAGATATTTGAGTTTTCGTGCCGCGAGGCTCCCCGCCGGTATTCCCCAAATGTGGCCGATCTCGTGATCTTGTAGCGGAGAGGTATTGGCCGAACTGTGCTCTTTGATCGAGAGGTCAAGCCGCTTGCGATGCCGCTCCTCTACTCTGAGCTGTGTTTGATACTCAATGGTCAGGCGCTCTTTCTGGTAGTCCTGCTCTGGAATCTCATCGCGTTCCCACCGTTGATCCAGTGCGCGAAGAGCCGGTTTGGGAAGAGCGCTGCGGGCCTGTTTTCTCAATTCCTCAATCGAGCCCGCCGCGAGCTCGAATTTCGTCACCAACAGCCGCTCAGCCTGCCGAGCCAGCGCGGCGCTCAGGTCGCTGAGCTTTCGCAAACAGTCGGTCTGCAACCAGGTGCGTTCGCGACGAAGGCGAACTTGCCGGCGGTATTGCGCCTCCCGATCCGCTACGGCTCGGATGGCGTCCCCGGTAAGTTTTTGAATAGGGGCTGTTGATCCAGTCTGGCGGCGAGGGTCCGGCTGGTCGCCCACGATGTATTCAATGTCCTCTTGTGGCACATCCAGGTACTGGAGCAACAACAGACGGAGCATGATCCGTCCTTGGCTGGGAAGAGCACGGATCGCGGATTCAATGTGTTCAGGGGTCAGCAGTGATGCCATTATATTTCTCGTCGAGAGGGATGCCGTGTCAGGCCGATCCGCTGTGATGAGACTCTAGGTACACAGCGACATATTCACGGATTTCTTGAATCGTTCCAGTGGCATACAATTCCCTGGGAATTTCGACCTTAACGAGTTTTGAAGGGTCTACTCCGCGCTCGACCGCATATTCCTCATCGACGTAAAGGGTCACGAAACCGTCGGCATCTCTGGTCACGTACAAGGCGGTGCTGTCGGCCATAACTCCGGTCAGAAAGGGCGTTGACCCTGTCTCTAACATAGGGGGTGTCTGGGTGTCAAAGGCCCAAGGAGGGCCGTTTGTTGGAGGATGAAGGAAGAAAACATCGGCGGCGCCACCATATATAGACGGTAAATCCAAGGAGGGTGACGAGGAAGACGCTCCTTACCCGCCCATAACCGAAACAGGCGAAGTTGGCCGTGGCATTTATGAAACCAAATCCTGCGTACGCGAGATACAACAAGAGAGACCACCGTCGCAGGCGCATGAATCCATACCCGATCAGGATGTGCAGGGTTGGAGATTGGGCCTTGGCAAGAATACCGAGCATGCCGGCCGGCTTGGAACAGAAGAGCGTGAGCGCGTAGGTGGGATTCGCGACGATAATATAGAAATCGGTGAACGCGGTGAGAAGGAAGAGCGCGCCCAGGTAGCGAATATCATGCGCCCGGGCCCAAATGGCTCGCAGCGTCCGAGCCATATCCGACGGTTCGGAAGTCGGGCCAAGGCCCGCATCATAGCTTTGGACAACCCATGCGGGCAGAACGACGAGCATGAGGAAAAAGATTGCGGCGCTCGCGCCTGCGAGACGCACGACGCCCCAGACGCAGGCCAGGATCAGAAGGCCAGATCCAAATATCGCTAGGGCCTGTCGAGACCGTCCTTGGATGACCTGACCCAACGCGGGGATTAAGCCTGATAGTGCGGCAGCCCGGTAGTCGACCGGTATGTCCTGGCTATCCGGTATATGTGGCGGACATTCGTTGGGCATGCGAGCTAAGAGAGGCGTGATGAATTGGAAAACCAGGTGACAGGGTTCGTGTCGCCTTCACCGGAAAACAAGACGGCCTTCGGTGGTGAACCGAAGGCCGCAAGACCGAGGAGATTATCTTACGGCGGTTTATCCGCCGAGGGTGTCGAGTGTTTCTTTCACGCTCTTTCGGATACACGAAAAGATCGGGGTATCCCGCAATGTGTAGCGACTACCCTCGGTTTCCCGCAAGGCCATGACAAGATCCAGGAAGTCTTCCGGCTTGTCGCTTTCAAAAGCCACGACCCATTCCTGGTCGTCCAAGCCAAACGAATAGGTGGTGTTCAGCTTGACCGAAGGGAATCGGTGTCCGACCTCGATGTGTTCGTCCATCATGCCTTGACGCGCTGCCTTGGTGAGAAGAAACCATTCGCGCGTTTTGAGGAATGGATACACAAAGATGTATTTGCCTTTGCCTGGGACAATGGTCAACCGCTTACTTTCCTGGTTCTCATGCGTGTGATGATCGACATAGATTGAGCGTTTGGTCATGGACAAATAGGAATAGGGAGTCGAGATGTATTTCCCGACCCCGGAGGCCAGAATCTTCGAACTCATTTCCTGGAACAGTTCCAACTCATAACTGATCCGCCACAGCATGAAATCACAATCGCCCCGGATTCCAACGGTGGTATAAGCAATGACCAGGACTTTTCCCGCGTATTCCTCCACCGCACGGATGAACTCTTGCTTGCCACGGGTGCGCTCGTCCTCGGGCAGCCGACGCCATGCCGGGTCGAGTTTGTAGAACGCAAAGTTGACATATTGACGCTTCGGGGGTTGATCCGGGGTGGCCATGACCGTCCTCCTGCGACCGCTTTTATTGAGTCGAAAATCGTTTTGTGTTTAACACTTCACCTTTCTCTTTGTCAACAGATCGAGCGCCGCTGCATCCCTCGTTGACAGGGCCTTGAGGATCGTCTGATACTGCGCAGGATGTCTCGCCGTTCGCCTCTCCAATGTTTACAATCTTCCGTCGCGTTAGTCTCGATGGCATGGGTGTGTTGGCGGCCCGATGTCGGCGGTGCCATTGAAGTGCAGCCCAGTCAGGTGCATATCGAGACGGCGCTGCAACGAGGGAAGGAGGCGGCCGACAAGCAGATTCCTCCGGATCAACTATATGCTTGGTTTGGGGCAAGCGATGAGCTCCGGCCTCGCGGTTTTCTCATGACGAAGATCAACGGGCTGGTGGTCATGGCCGCCCATTTCGCGCTGCGCTCACAGACTCCGACGCAACAGGATATCGCGCAAATCCTAGAGGCCAAGACGTTGTTGATCAGCGTGCTGATGTTCGGCGAGCGGCCGAATTTTGCCGTCGACAGCTACATGCTTTTGGACCAAGGAGGACGGATCGTCAAACCGGTGAATGTACGGTTCGATGGGCAGGCTTCCAGAACATCGGTCTGGCCGAAATCACCGGCCTATCGAGGGAAGGTGGTTGCCTCGTTTGCCTATGCGGATTTCGATCCGAAGGCACAGACGAAACTCTCGGTCTTCCCGTCGGAAGGAGGGGAGGTCACATTTGACCTCGATTTTTCCCGGATTGATTGAACATGGCGAGTCTTCACAAGAAAACATCGATGCGTACTGCCGAAACCATCGCCATCGGGTCGGAACTCCTGATCGGAGGACGGCTCGATACCAATTCACTGTTCCTGGCTGACCAGTTGGCTTCGCTCGGGATTGCCGTCCGTTTCAAGTCGGTCGTCGGCGACGACAAACAGGACATCGTTGAGGCGATCAAGACCGCGGTGAAACGGACCGACCTGGTCGTCATGACCGGAGGCCTGGGTCCGACAGTGGATGACTGCACAAGGGAGGCGGTCGCTCAGGCTACCGGCCACCGGCTCGGTCGACGGAAAGAAGCGCTGGCGAGCATGACCGCCAGACTCGCCCAGTGGGGAAGGACGTCGAACGCCGGGCAGATGCATCAGGGGATGATTCCGTCCGGCGCTACCGTCCTGGCGAATCCAGTCGGGTCTGCGCCAGGCTTCTGTCTCAGGTGGAAGCGCGCGCTCGTCGTGGCTTTGCCGGGTGTCCCCAGGGAAGCCGAGCAGATGCTCGTCCAGGAAGTCATGCCGATCTTGCGGGCAAGGATCGAACAGAAAGGAATGAAGGCCTCGAGTCCTATCGTGCGACAAGTCTTTCACACGTTCGGCCTGCCGGAGTCTGACGTGGATGCCAAACTGAAGGGGCTTATCCCAAGGGGAGTGCCGGTGGACTTGGGCCTGCTTGCCTCGCCCATGAGCGTATTGGTTTCGCTGACCACCAGAGGGACGAGTTCGCACGAGAGAGGAACGACGGGAGGGCAAAAGGCGCATCAGGATCTCCTGCAACCCTTGGCGGAAGAAGTCCGATCTCGATTAAGCGACTGGCTCTTTGCCGAGGGACATGACCAGATGGAAGAAGTAGTCGGACGAATGTTGGCGAAGCAGGGCCTCACCGTGGCGGTCGCAGAATCCTGTACCGGCGGGTTGATCGGCCATCGTCTCACGCAGGTGCCTGGCTCCTCTGCCTATGTGGATCGTGGCGCGGTTTGCTACAGCAATCGCGCCAAGATGGAAATGTTGGGCGTGCCTGCCGACCTTATCGAGAAACACGGGGCGGTTAGTCGCGAGGTAGCGGTGGCGATGGCGCACGGTATTCGTGATCGAAGCAACGTGTCTGTTGGAATCAGCGTCACCGGCATCGCCGGGCCAGGAGGCGCGACCGAAACCAAGCCGGTCGGGCTGGTCTATGTCGGACTAGATGGAGGACAGGGCGAGCCGATTGCGAAGGAATTCCGGTTTCACGGCGATCGCTCGGTGATCAAACAACGGTCGTCGCAAGCTGCGTTGGATTTGCTTCGGCGGTGGTTAATCGGCAAGGGGTCGAAGTGATCAGGGCGTTCCTGGCCGTCGAGTTGTCTCAAGAGCTACAGGGAGAGCTTGCCAAACTCCAACAGGAGTTGAAGCGCCGAATTGAGCCAGAGGTGAAGCGAGACGCCCGCATCTCTTGGGTACAACCGGCGTCGATTCATCTGACGATCAAGTTTCTCGGCGACACCGACGAGCAACTGATTGAGGCATTACACGACGCGGTTGCACAGGCGGTTGGAAGTCAGTTGGCTGTGAGCGTGCCGCTCGAAAGACTCGGCGCCTTTCCGCGTCCTCAAAGTCCGCGCGTCCTCTGGGTAGGGTCGACCGAAGAATGGGAGAAAGGAGCGGAGGCAAAACGGCTGACGGATATTCACCAAACAATCGAGCAAACCTGCGAAGGATTCAGCTTCGCCTGCGAGACGAAACTGTTCAATCCGCATCTGACCTTGGCGCGAATCAAAGAAGGGGAACGACAGGTCGGAGTTGCGCTAGCCAAGAGCGGGGTGATGGATCGTCCGTTAGTGTTTGGCTCGCTGGCGGTGGAATCGGTGGTGCTGATCAAGAGCGAGTTGCGCCCGACCGGGTCGGCGTATACGAAACTGTGGGAAGTGCG
>JBQTHT010000144.1:0-3250 GCA_052389595.1 Nitrospiraceae bacterium | reverse complement strand
GTTGCAAGATCTGATCGTTGCCGCGACCAACGAGGCCTTGCGGAAGGCGCGCGACTTGATGACTGATGAAATGAAAGCCGTCACGGGCGGGCTGCAAATTCCGGGGATGTTCTGATTAGGAAGTGATCAAGTGATTGGCGACTGGTGATTTAGGACCCCTCCGCATAGTTCAATCAATCACGCTGTATGCTCTTTTTCAATCACTAATTACTCAATCATCGATCCTTGGCGGTCAAGATGAGCGTCGATCAACAAGGTCTCCTGGCGCGGCTGATTCGCGAATTGGTGCGATTGCCGGGGATTGGGCAGAAGACAGCCCAACGTCTCGCCTTCCATCTGTTGAAGGCGGAGCGCGAAGACGCCTTGCGTCTGGCGGATGCGGTCCGCGCCGTCAAAGACGGGCTCTCATTTTGCCGGCAATGCCGGAACATCGCGGAAGGAGAACTCTGCGAATTTTGCCTGGATCCCAAACGGGATCGGACCAAAATTCTGGTCGTGGAGGAGCCCAGCACGCTGTACGCGATCGAGCGAGCCGGCGCCTATCGCGGGCTGTACCATGTGCTGCTAGGTGCTTTGTCACCGTTGGATGGTGTCGGCCCCGCCGACATTCGGGCCGATGAGTTAGCGGAGCGACTCAAGGCCGGGGAGACGGAGGAAGTGATCCTCGCCACCAATCCAACCATTGAGGGTGAAGCGACCGCGATCTATCTGACGAAACTTGTCAAACCGTTCGGCGTGCGGGTGTCTCGGATAGCCTATGGGATTCCTGTCGGAATGGATATCGAATATGCCGACGAAGTCACTCTCCTCAAATCCATCGAAGGCCGGCGGGATCTCTAATCCCGGCGCGACCGTTCTCGCTCGGATTCCTCCACCTGGTCGAGCGAATGCCTTTTGTCATACCCCTGTTCCCCCGCCTCGGGCTTGGGTTCGACTGTTTCGCGACGATGTATAGAATGCTCTGGTGAAGGCCTCAGGCATTGACCATTCTGTCGAAGGATTGCTATAGTCGAACTCTTATTTTGCTCGTATCTGGTGGTCCATAACGATGAAGTCACGCCAGCCGGTCAAGGAGCTTTCCGAGTCCAGCGGCCGGACGAGAGCCGGCGCCGCAGGGCGTGGGAGAACGAAACAGGCGTCCAACGGGAAGTACGCCGGCATTCGACTGGATCTCGAACGGCAGCGCGCCGCTATTCTGGAGGAAGTTGGGGTAGTGCTGACGAATCGGGCCGGGGTTGCCAGTTTCCCTGACGTCAGCGATCAAGCTTCGGCAGAAGCGGATCAGAACTTTTCGTTACGAATCAGAGAGCGAGAACAGAAGCTTCTCAAAAAGATCGATGAGGCTCTAGACCGGATGGGTGCCAGCACTTACGGGATGTGTGAACGCTGTGGAGGAGAAATTCCGTATAAGCGCCTCAAAGCCCGCCCTGTAACCACCCTCTGTATTGAGTGCAAGACTCTTCAGGAAGAAGAAGAAAAAGTCCGCCGGTGACCCGTCACTCCTCTATCGCTTTAAGAACGTAATGCGCGCTTTGGCCTGTGCTGCGCGATCCGCTTCTTCCGGAATGCCTTCCACCAGTGCCAGGTAGGTTTCGTATTCGGAGATCGCCCGTTTCTTGTTCGTCAATTCATACGTCTCAGCGAGGTTATAGCGGGCGATGGCATAATTGGGTCGCAGGGTTACGGCCTTTTCGAAGGATGCGACGGCTTTCTCTTTTTCTCCCAGTTTGGCGTATACAGTCCCCAGGTTGTTGAGGATTTCCGGTGTATTGGGACGCACCGCAAGGGAGTGCAGCATCTCGGCCTTGGCCTTATCCAATTCACCCTTTCCCTCCCAGGCAAGTCCCAGTTTGTGATGGGCTTCCGCCAGCCACACTTTGTTGGTAAATCCACTCGCAATAGCCTTCTGATAGGCGTCCACCGCGATATCATAGCTCTGTGGGCCGCAGTATGCGAGTTGCGCGGCCTGTCCCCGCGCGAATTGCTGGACGGAGGTAAACGCTTCCTTGTCTTCAGCCCCTTGACTATCGATGCGTTGCCCGGGCTTATTCCCGGAGGATGCACGGAGACGATTTAAGAATTCCTTTCGGTAAGGAGAAAAGAGTCGAGAATAGGGATCAATCGCGAAGGACGCTTGAAGCAATTGCGGCGAGTCGCGGTCATCCAACACAAGATATTGAGTCGTCGTTTTCTCATCGCCGGTTTCATAGAGAGCGCTGGCATCCATATTCTTACGGTCGGCGAGTTTCGCCACGTCGAGATAGAATTCGAGAGAGGGCTTTAACTGCGAGAGCGTTTGACGAAGGACCGGATAGGGGTCCAAGTCGAACCCCGCCGGGTAGGTAAACAGTGCGCCGACTAACCATCCATCCTCGTCGAAAAAATAGGATTCATCGCTCTTGGAGTCGCTTCGAGCTCCCGGAATCCGCAGTTCCTGTCCGCTGCCCCACGGTTCCTTTTGTAGAGGAAGTGACGCATGGCGCTGGAGAAACACTTGTTTCTGGTCGCAGAGTGCCGTCGATTTAAGCAATGTTAAATCGCTCGCTGAGGGAGGAAGATTGGGGTTAACGGGGGCGGAACTTACGCAAGCTGCCACCGTCGAAAGCGTCGTAAGGAGGCAGAGTAGCCTAAGATGATAATGGAAAGATGGAGCATGCATAGTTCGCGGGAGGGGCAGGCTACGATGTACAATAGTCAGCGGCAGGGTTGCCCCTGCCGCTGACTATATCAAACTCATGAGGCTTGTGGGTAGAAGGCAGCTCGCGCCGTTATCTACGCTGGGAATCCAGCATGGAATCTTCGCTGGTGTACCCGAACAGATAGGGAACGAGGCTTGCCAACCCATAGAGCGGGCGATTGACGCCGTAGTCCAACAACTGCCCGATGGGATGGAGGATGAAAGCCGTCCATCTGATGGGATTATCGTTCATCGGCGAAGCGGCGGCCGGATCTGAGTAGATCAAAGAGGTGCTGTCCATCACGCTGTAAATGCTGATGCTCTGAGGGGTATAGACGGTGTCGCTCTCGTTCATCCCGCTTTGGCGAGTGCTAGCGCAACCGCTGACAAGCAGGGCAGTCAGCAAAGCCACTCCGACTAGAAGACGAACGTTATGCATACGGCACCTCCACGAAATGTAAGTCTGCACTTAAGTGTAGCCGACGCCCGGGGTTCTGTCCAGGGTTTCAAAGATGCTGAACGAGGAAGAAAGACTATAGCGGACGGCTTGGAAAGGGTCGAAATGGTGGGCGA
>JBQTHT010000143.1:0-4853 GCA_052389595.1 Nitrospiraceae bacterium | reverse complement strand
GGGCGGGCTCGCCCCTCGCGGCCTCGACATACTGTTTCAAGTATGCCTCGGTCTCTCATGACTCCGCGCGCCCGTCTCGCCTGGCGTCTTGGCGGTTTCGTCACGAACCGTCATGAATAATGCGGGCCAGATTCGTTCTCACAATCCTCTTACACGAGGAGACGAATCCCATGAAACGGATCAGGAAATCGAAAGGCGTCAAAGCCACACTGCTGAGTGGAGCAGTGGCAATGGGTACCATGGCTGCGCTGGGTAACGGATGGCGCGCGTCATCCACCTAGACACGGCCGACACTCTCAACCTGACTCTACAAACATCTCCCAGTAATGTCCTCCAGCTCGATGATCTCGACCGTAAGATGGTCACAACCTTTTCTTGTGGCGGATGTCACGACGGAGGGACGACGAAATGTTGTGCAACTGGAACGTGTACCTTTTGACCTGTATCGTCCCTCTGAGCACGAGCGGACGCGACTACACCGAAGCACGATGAGACTACGGAGCGATCAATCATGACTATTCACGTGGAACTCAATCCTCCCCGCGTCGACTTTCAACAATTGAGAGCTCTATTGAGCGACTCTGGTTGGGGGTCCGCAGAGTCTTACACGGACGCCATCTTGGAGAAAATGGTCAAGGGATGCTCATATTTTGTTATCGCCTACGAGACACACAACCTCTTGGGCTACGCTCGAGCGTTTACTGATGACATTGTCGTGACGTGGATTGCAGAAATCTTAGTCCATCCGGAGCGCCGTCGGCAAGGAATCGGGACCCGCATCATGCAAGAACTGTTGCGCGTGACCGGCCACACCGCTATCTACGCGGAAGCGTTTGTAGGGACAGCAGGCTTCCTCGAAGCGTTCGACATCACCAAGAAAAGCAAGCTAGTCGCCTGCTCTCGTAAAGCGCTCCCAAACTGAAGCTGGCTTTGCCCCACCACGGACAACACCACTGCGCCGGGCCGAAGTACAGAACGAGTCGCCACACTGAGATAACCCTTCACTTGAGTCGTCACCATGGCGCGTTCCCGTCACCGCTGCGCTGCGGGCGCTCGGTCGATAAGCCTCACGACTCGTTCCCTCCAATCGGGAAAAGAAACATATCAATCCGGCAATCGAGCATGTACAGCCACTCGGCCAAAGGAGTACATGATTTTGAGAATTAGTCTCATAGAAGGTCTGTATGTCGTCACCCGTATCGATTCTTGCCAGGAGCGCCAGATCTCACTCCGGCTTCCCGACGGGCCGATCTCGCGATCTTGTCTCAGGCTGGGGGATATCGGTCTGCGCTCATGCTCTCGCATTGACCGGGGCGCTCTCTCTCTTGGCCGATCTCCCCACCATTCCTCCCTCGGCCTTCCGAATAGAAATCCTCCTTTATAAGCCGAACGAAGCGGTGGCATCCGCCCGCGCGAGCGACCCCGATTCGGAGCGGCCGGTCTCAACACCCACCCCGACGCCTCACGAGGCCGCGGGAGCTACGGCCGGACCGATTCAGTCGACAT
The DNA here is from genome assembly GCA_052389595.1 of Nitrospiraceae bacterium. Classification (GTDB taxonomy): domain Bacteria; phylum Nitrospirota; class Nitrospiria; order Nitrospirales; family Nitrospiraceae; genus JBQTHT01. The sequence goes on along the minus strand of JBQTHT010000143.1, from coordinate 3,347 downwards.
CCGTCATCCGCCGGTCCGTCATCGAGCGATCGGTCAACCAGGTTACGCCGCCTGCGCAGACAGAACTCACGTCAACGCTCCCAGCCACCATTACCCACCCCTCCGTCATCGAGCGATCGGTCAGCCAGATCACGCCACTCGCGCAGACAGAACTCGCGCCGAGTCTCCCGGCCACGATCACACACCCCTCCGCCGTTTCTGTCCCTCAGCAGATTGAGCGGCAGGTCGACACCGTCGCAACGGTTGGCCCATCCCATCTTACCGACACTCCTGTCGTCTCCGCTGAACGAATCGAACGTGCAATGGTCACGACATCCCCTCCGGTTATGCCGACACAAGTCATGCAGTCAGTCGCAACGACATCCCAACTCACCTCTGAGGAACATGGATCAGCCCCCTTGCCGCATGATTCGACCGCTAGGGATCCAGCGGATTCCGCCTCTCCTTCAGCGGGTGCGTCTTCTCCCACTCACCCTGACGGCCCGGAACCCTTCCACCAGGACGATCTCGCCTCCTCGGCACACAATGGAGAAGCCGGGAGACCTGTAGCTCCTGCGGAACATGGAAGCCCGACAGCCCCGTCTCCGTCCATGGCTGTCGCCATGAACCATCCGCCCATTGTGAGGACCATTCCGGCGCGACCCGATTTCGGCTGGCTGACCGATCTGCTCAAACGGAAGATTACGACCCTGCAGACATACCCCCGTCTGGCCCGCATGCAGGGATGGGAAGGCAGCGTCATCGTCCGGGCCACGATCGGTCAGGACGGCGCCTTGTTGGCGACGGCGGTCCTTCGGAGCTCGGGACATGCCGTGCTGGACGACGATGCCGTGAAACTCATGCGTCGCGCCTGCCCTATTCCCCTTCCACGCGATCTCGGCCAATCTCAGATCGATGTGCTGATCCCGGTCCACTACAGGCTCGAACAAGAATGAAAGGAGCGACTTCCATGCTAAGACGATCGCTGCTCACACTCGCCACCGTGCTGGTTCTCGGGACTGGTTGGTCGGCCCTTGCTGCCGATGGCCAGTCGAAACCCGGCTTCCTCGTCATGGCTCCCGATCGAGGCTTTCTGGGGAATCAAGAGCTTCGAAGCCTCGTCGATGAGTTCAAGAAATCCTACCCCGCCGCGCTGGGCCTGGTCGGGCGCGAGTACACCGGCGTGGACGGTGAATACGCCGGCTATCTGACTCGCGCCGTGCAGGAGCTCAAGAAGGCCGGGGCAACGGAGATCGTCGCCATCCCGCTCTTCCTGTCCGAAACCGATCCCTTGCTCAAGCGCATCACGCCGCTCCTCCCTGCCTATGCCGGAGGATTACCCGTCCGGTGGGCGCCGGCCATGGCCCACGATTATCTGATCGGCCAAATTGTCCTCGATCGGGTCGAGGCGTTGAGCGAACACCCCGAATCGGAGCGGCTCATTCTGGTCGGCGCCGGCGCGACGGACGCCGCAAGCGCCGAAGCCTTGAAGACCGACTTGGACAAACTCCTGGGCTATGTGAAGCGCTACCGGGCGTTCCAGGAGGCTGAAACCGTCGTTTATTACGACCGCGCAGCGGAGAACGCCGAACAGCAGAACAAGGACATCGAGGCCCATGTGCTGGCCCAGGCAGCAAAACAAGGCCGTACGTTGCTGGTCCCGGCCTTTATCGGCCCGAAATTTGATCATGCCATGGCATTGACGAATTGGCTGGGCGGCCGATTCAAACAGACGCATATCGTGTACAAACCGAACGAACTGCTGCCTCATCCGAATGCGCTGCTGTGGCTGAAAAAAACGGCCAACCGAGAAACCCCTCCGGTCGCAAATGCGCTGGGTGTCGTCGTCATGCCGCACGGTTCGACCCAACCCTGGACCGATGCCGTGGAAACGACCATCAAGCCGCTCATGACTCGCTACTCGATTGAAATGGCGTACGGCATGGGCGACCCCGAGATCATCCAAGGGGCCGTCGCTCGGCTTGAGCAACGCGGCGTCAGACGGATCGTTTTCGTGAGGATGTATGCCTTGGACCATCAAATGAAGCCGCTCACGGACTACATCTTGGGCCTGAGCGAGCATCCGCCGGCGTCCAGCCACGGGAGCGGGCACGATCATGGGGCCGCCGCGCCTGCGCAAGTCCGAAGCGCCGCGCTCTTTTCGACCTTCGGCGGCTACGAGCAGAATCCGGATATCGCGCAGGTCCTGCACAAACGCATCGTGGAATTGAGCCAGGACCCGGCCAATGAAACCGTCTTGTTGCTGGCGCACGGGGAAGCGACCGACGAAGGCAACGAGAAGTGGTTGGCCGTCATGAAGCAGCACATCGAGCGGCTCCGGCAAGATCCCCACTGCGCCAAACTGAAAGCGGTGAAGGCGCTGACCGTTCGAGAAGATTGGCCGAAGGAGCGCGAGCAAGCCGTCGCGGCAGCGCGCGCCGCCGTCGAAGACGGTGGAAAACACGGCAGAGTGTTGGTCATTGCGAACCGTCTCTACGGCTCCGGCCCGTACAAGACGATGCTAAAGGGACTGAAGTACGAATTGAACGAGAAAGGATTGGTCGATCCCATCTTGACGCGCTGGCTCGAGGATGGACTGCGGCGCCTCACCACCGAATGGACGCCGCTGGAAACCGACTCACCGCGCATAGGCGTCCACTAGAGGCTGACGCGATGACGTGAGCGGCTTAACCCCCATCACCTAAAGGACCGATTCGAATGCACACTCCCGGAAACGCTTGTCTCATTCGGCTGGCTGTAGCGGCGGTGACCTGTCTGCAAGGTCTGATCGTCCAGCCGGCGAAGGCCGCCGAAGATGTGCTCGTTCCGCCGGCGCAGCGAACCGAGACTTCCTCAACGACACCCGCTGAGCCGGCCGACGGCCTCCGCGTCGACGACATCGTGATCACCGGCACCTGGACGCCGCACGCACAAAAGGACTCACCCATCGAGCTCGAACGCATCACGTCCCGCATACTGGAACAAGCCGGCGCGACGAACATCCGGCAGTCGCTGCAGGATGTCCCCGCCATCGACTTACGCCGCACGGGGGGCGGGTTTCAGTCGTTTCAAATTCAGGGTCTCGACAGCAAATTTACGTTGTTCTTGGTCAATAGCCAGGAACTGATCGGCTCGATCGAAGGCGCGACCTTCACCCGAGACCTGCTGGCGTCGCCTGAGATCGCCGCCATCGAAATCGTCAAAGGCGCCGCGTCCGTGCAATACGGCAGCGACGCCATCGGCGGCGTCATCAATGTGCGCACGCGAAAAGCGACCCAACCGCTCGGCGGGACCATGTTCGGTCAATACGGACGCTTCAACACCGTGACCACGTTCGCCGCGCCGGAATTCCGGAGCGCGGACGGCAA
>JBQTHT010000142.1:0-15370 GCA_052389595.1 Nitrospiraceae bacterium | reverse complement strand
GGAACAGCGTTTCCAGATGGGCGGGACGGTGTCGGATGAAACCGCGGTCCGGTTAGGCCGGTTAATCGGGGTGGATAGCGTCCTGATATACCGAATAGATGGCCCGACTCTAAGGGACCGCCTCTGGGCCAGGCAACATTGGGACTTGCCGCCGATTACGGTGACCAGCAAGATAATAAGGGTTGAGAGTGCTGAGGTCATCTTTCATAATGTCGTCACGGCTCGCGCGGAGGACATGAGCGGATGGAGCTGGTCCTTGTCGGAAGCGAGTGATATGCAACGATTCAGTCGAGCGGCTCTCGAACAAGGGATCACTCATACGATGATGGACCTGCAGCGAGCGTTTCAGTGACGGTTGAGTTCGTTCTCGGCAACAAAGGAGGAGAGATGGAAAGAGAACTGTTGGTTTCGACTGGGAATCCGCGAGTCACAATCGTCGCCTTCGGCCTGTTGCTCATAGTTGGAGGGTTGTCCAGTTGTTCCAGCCAACCTTCTAAAGCCACGCCGCAGCCGACGCCGGAACAAGTCCGAAGTAATGCCGACCGTACCTTTGACAAATTAAAACAGGAAGAGCGGGAGCGGGGCGGCGGCGCTCAGGCGCCATTGCGGTAAGGGACACGTGTGTGGACTGAATCTATGATGCGAGCCGGGTACGCGTCCATTGAAATACTCGAAAGAGCGGCTTCATCAAGGGCAATTCTCCGAGCAATCGCCGGGGCTGGATTGGTTCAACGGATCGGGGCTCGCGAATTGTGCTGATGAGAGAGAGCGAGACCAGAAGTCGAAGGATTCCGGAGATAAAAAAGACAATCGGCAGATTGGAAGCAGGACGCATTGAAACCGACGCAAGCGACACTTCGGACGGGAGGATTGTGGCCAGCCAACTTCCGATCATGGCGCCCGCAAACCATCCGATTGCATTGACGGTATTCGAAACCGCCACACCTTTCGCTCTGTCCTCAGGCCGAACGGCGTCAAACACATAGTTTTGAAGTCCAAGTGTCATCCCGGCCCAGACCACACCGCCGAGAAAATTCACTCCTATCAGGAACCACCAATTCGTACCGATTACATACAGCATAGGCAGCACCGGCACGATGAGGCCGGTCACCATGAGAACCTTTCGGTTGCCGAATTGATCGCTCATCTGTCCCCATGGTTGAAGGGCGATGAATTGGCCCAGGGTGCCTGCCGCCAGCCAGCCGGCGTATTGCGCGTAGGTGAAATGAAGATCGCGCAACATATACACGACAAAGAACGGACCGGCGATCAGGACGCAGACGTGCATGAGACCGGAAAAGAGAAGAAAATATCTGAAATCCGACCCCGCCTTTTGCCGAACAAAGTCCCGAAATCTTTCACCTTCCTCCACGGCTATCGACGAGGGCAGTTCGCAGACCTGCGCAACGTACAAGATTGAGACGATGCGCGCGATCGCCGCAGCGAGAAAGATGGCTGCAAATCCAAGCCACACGGCTCCCACTGATCGTCCTGCTTCAAGCAGAAAGCCCGCGCCGCACAGTGCGGCAAAGCTGGCCACCGCCATCACGCGCGCTCTTCGAGCAAAGTAGGAGCCTCGCTCGTTGACAGCCAGTAAGTCCGTAATCAAACTATTCCACGCCGGAACGGTAAAGTGACCCATGGCAAAATAGGCCACGGCGCAGGTGATGAGGAGCCAAGGACCTTGGTGCGGGAACATGAGGGGCAACATCAAAATAGGAAGCCATAGGGCGGCCTGACTCGCGGCTCCGAACACGATCAGAGATTTGCGTCGAGGATATCGATGCAGCGCCTTGGCACAAAGGAGTTGAGCCCAAGTGCCGATCAACTGCGGAAGGGAAGACAGCAGGCCGATTTGAAACGGTGAGGCTTGGAGGAGCAGCGCATACGCCGAGAGATAGTTTTCGCCTCCGCCCTGACCGATCGCCTGTAGCGCGCCATCTCGAATTCCACAGCGACGACTGCGCTCATCCGTTGGCACGGGCTTACCCCTCTGATCGCTCATGAGTCCGGATTATAGCAAAGACTTACCTGGTTACCAGAATGATCCGCCCTTGCGCTGGCGTTCGTCACAAAACTATGCAGATGTGCTGAGTTCCGCCGTTGCAGGAGAAGATCATGAATCAGGCGGGTCAGGGTTGACCGAATCAGAAACAGTCGATACCATGAAGCATGGAAGATGAGAAAAACGCAATCCGACATCGTGTTCCGACGTCCTTCGGAAGGAGGTGCGCCATGAACCGCTCGATTCCGTACCGGGGTAGATGGATCTATACAGGTCTTCTCTCGACAGTAATGATCGCGAGCAGTTTCGGCGTGACGCAAGCGAGGGAGTTGCTGACGCCAAAAGAGCAGGCTCAAACGGAATTCGAACCGACAAAAACTCCGTCCTTGGACAATCAAAGAAGCGGTATCCCTCAATCGATTTTTGTTTGGATCAAAATGGCCAGAGGCTACGAAGTCGAGTGGGATAGTTTCGGGCGCAAGGGGTGGTACACGCAAGATCCTCGCCTGAAGCCGATTGATCCGGGAGCCTCGGCCTTTACACCGGACACGCCGGCTGTGTATATCGTCTTCGAAGTTGCGCCGCTGGAAGATCCGGCGCAGTTCAGCGCGCAGTGGTATCTGGAGGAGCAGGAGGGGGGGAAATTATCGGAGACTCCAGTCGGAAAGGATACCCTGGAGGTGCCGGGTCATGAACGCTATGGATTTATAGAACTCAAGAAACCAGGCAGTGGTTGGGCGACAGGAGCCTACGTGGTCAAGATATTTATCACCCCTCTTGGGCAGCAACCCTTCCACGCCGTCAACCAAGTCGGCACGATGCGCTTTACGATCGCATCGGCAGCACCCGCATCAGCCGCACAGCCGCAGTAAGGCAGAACGGACATGAAGGAAACCGACCCTGAGAAACTGACGCTCCTGTACGAGCGCTTCAAGGATGTGTGCTTGGTTGAAAAAGAGGTTTGGTTGGAAATTTTCATGCCTCGGGATGTGAAGCAAGGCGCGGTTCGCACCAATATCCAAGATCGCTATGAAGTGCGGATCGACGATCAAGGAGTGACCGACACATTGGAGGCCAATATCCCTCTAGGGGGCAAGTCGCTTGCGGCCGCCATCCAGGAGCATCGAGACCGCATCGATTTTATCAAGAGGAGTTAGCTAGAGAAGGAGCTAGTTGTCGTCAGCTTTCGGCAATCAACCTTCGGCGAGACCGGTGTGCTGAAGCTGACGACTGAGAGCTGATCGCTATTTCGCTAGGGTTGTCTCCACCCCGCGTATGATTTCATCCGACAGGGGTTTTGTGCGGTGATGGTAGCGGGCGACGATATTGCCTGAACGATCCACTAAATATTTCTGAAAGTTCCACTCCACTTCCCCCGGAAACGGACTCTGTTCAGTCAGATAACGGTAAAGGGGGTGTTTGTCCTCGCCCTTGACGCTGATCTTGCTGAACAGTGGAAAGGTGAGGCTGTACTTGGTGAAGCAGAAGGTTTTGATTTCAGCGTTCGTGCCAGGTTCTTGTTGGCCAAAGTTGTTGGCGGGGAAAGCCAAAATTTCAAGACCCTTTTCTCTGTATCGCTCATACACAGTTTCAAGCCCCTCGTACTGAGGCGTGTTTCCGCAAAGACTGGCCGTGTTCACCAGCAAGAGGACTTTTCCTTTGAACCGGCTCAGCGAGACGAGGTTCCCCTCAATGTCGTTCAGCGTAAAATCGTACACGCTTGGGCTTTGCGCGGCCATAAGTAGGGCTCCTTCCTCTACGGCCTGAGCAGGCGGAGTCTGGATGAGATAGCTGGACCCACACCCTGCGACGAGACCCAGCCCGAACAGAATCCATCCGAATCGATGCGAGATCGCCTTCATAAACCGCCTCCCTCGCTAGAGTCGTTGCAATGCCGCAATTCTCACCTCCATCGGCGGGTGAGTAGCGAACAGGTGGAGAAATCCTGAGGACTTGCCGGAAATTTTCATTGTGGCCAGCGCATCCTGAGTGCTGTGTTCAAATTGAGCCCGATTCACCCAGCGGTCGATCGCCTGCAAGGCGGAAATCATCGCATCCTTCCCGTACACTTTGGCCGAGAAAGCATCGGCGCCAAATTCGCGCCGTCGCGAAAACCAACTGATCGGAATCATGGCCAGAAACGAGAGCACCATCTGCAGAAAGATATAAACTCCGAAGGCCAGCGCTTCGTTGCGTTCAGCCAAGTTCCGATAGACCCACCGGCTGATGAAGTATACGAAAGTGTTCATCAATCCGGCCAGCACGGTGGTCGTAAACATGTCGCCGTTGTACACATGGCCCATTTCGTGGGCCAACACAGCGCGCACTTCCTGTTCCTTGAGATTGTTCAACAACCCCGTCGACACGGCCACCATGGAATTATTCTTGCTGGGACCGGTGGCAAAGGCATTGGGGTCCGGCGATTCATAGATCCAGACTTCCGGCATCTGGATATGCATTCGCTGTGCAATCTCTTGCACCGCTCCGTAGACAACATGTTCGGCCTGCGAGCGAGGTTGAGTAATTTGAGTGCAATCCAGCATCGATCGAGCCATCTGCTTGGAAAACGCCAAACTGATGAAGGCGCCTCCAAATCCGAAGACCATAGCCCAAATGAGGTCCTGTTGATCGACGGCGCCTCGAACATCGATCCCGAACACCGGCAGAACGAAATTGACGATGACATTGAACGAGATCGAGAGGGTCACAAAGATCAAAACGTTGGCGATGAGCAACAACGTGATCCCTTTAAGCCACTTCATGCATTCCTCCTTTGACGAGCAAGGGTCGATTCATAACCACTGGTACTGGACTGACTGTGCTGGTTCTCATTATACAAGATGCCAATTCTTCACACAAAACACATCCACTGACCGAAGGGACGATAAGGCTATATCTACATAACCCGCTTTGTACAAAGGTCAAGGGAACAACATGACTGAAATCGCTGCAGTTTTCCCTCGAAGGGATGCGCCGAGGGTACTTCACCGGCTGTCTCCTCATTGACCCTTACGAAGGCTTTTGATAGATAGATGCAATCATGAATCACCAGCAGCCTCTACAAGGTCTTGCTCGCCTCTCACTTCTCGTTTCGATGCTGTGCATCCCTATCGCTGCTCAGGCAGACTCTGCCGCGAGCACTCACCCGGTTCTCGTGCCGTTGGAAGCCGACGGCGTTCAACGGGCGACGATGACAATGGACAGTTATTCGTTCAATCCTAACCATCTTATTGTACAAGTCGGTAAACCAGTGGAATTGACGCTCACGAGTGTGACGACTCTTACCCCGCACAATTTTGCCTTGAAGGAGCCATCCGTCGGAATCGACCTCGACCAAACCGTGTGGGGAGGGAGGACTGCGATTGTGAGATTTACTCCCTCCAAGCCGGGCAATTACACATTTTTTTGCGACAAACAGCTACTGTTCCTGAAGAGCCATCGTGACAGAGGGATGGAAGGCACACTCGAAGTCCGCTAAAGGTTCTGCCACGCCTACACACCCCATCAAACACAAACTCCTCCGCGATCTCCTCAAGCAAGTGTCCCGACTTTTCTACACGACTCTGGTCGTGGTTCCGCCCAACGTGCGAGACCAGGTTAGTCTGGGCTATCTGTTCGCCAGGGCTGCGGATACGCTTGCAGATACCGACTTGATTGATCGACCACGGCGGCTGGATTTTCTCAACCAATTCCGAACCCAGTTTGCAACGGGTCAGATTCAGTGGGAGCAAGTGCGAGCCATCCAAGCCGCCGTCGGTCCGCTTCAGAAGGACTCGGCAGAACGAGTGCTGCTGGAACGGTTGGAGGAATGTTTTCGACTGTTCCAGGAATTTCCTGCCGATGACCGCCAACGAATTCAACGACTCATGACGACGCTGACGCAGGGGATGGAGATGGACTTGACGGTCTTCCCAGGCGAGTCAGCCAAAGACCTGACCGCGCTCAAAACGATGGACGATCTCGACCGCTATACCTATTTTGTAGCCGGTTGCGTCGGCGAATTCTGGACCGATCTGATGTGTGCGCACCGACGTGCGCTGGCGCGTTGGAACGTTGCCGACATGTCGCGCATGGGCGTGCGATTTGGAAAAGGACTGCAACTCACGAACATCGTCAAAGACGTCGCGCACGATCTACAACGAGGACGCTGTTATGTGCCACAACCGCTCTTGTACGAAGCAGGGTTGAAACCGTCCGATCTGCTCGACCAAAACAATCTGCCCAGGTTTCGGCCTGTCCTCAGACAGCTCCTTCGCGTGGCTGTCGAGCATATGGATCAAGGCTGGCTCTACACGATGGCGATTCCACGATATGAAATTCGACTCCGGCTTTCCTGCATGTGGCCCATCCTTTCCGCTGGAGAGACGTTGCGACTCGTTCTGACCTCACCCGATCTACTGAATCCGACAGTAAAGGTCAAAATCCCCCGCAACAAGGTCTACCAAATCATGGCTCTGACGATGGGCACATTCGCCTGCGGCTATATCGGTACCGCCTATTGGGGTTGGCTGAGGAAGCAAATGATGTAACTTGGTTGAAGAAGCGCTGGGCAGGCTAACTTCCAGCTACTCGCCCCCAGTTGGTTAGTGTCCCCACCCGTTCCACTTTTCTTTCTCCTGCCACCCACTGGGCTGGATGAACGGGCTTCGCGAATTACCGAAGGATCGGGTTACCGCACTTCGAGCAGATGTGGTCCACCGAGGATCGACGGGGAGCACTGTTTGAAGTTCCGTTCAAGCGATGCTTGGAAGGGAACAAGTTGTGCAGCCGAGCAGATGTGAGGCGTAGGGCGGTCGAGCCGGAGCGTCTGAGCAGAGGGGGATTATCCAGCCCGCTCCTACTTTTTTTGCGGCTCCAGAACCTTCTCGCCTTTCTGATACACCGCGTAGATCGCCTGTGACGGGCAGGCATCGAGGCAGAGCCGGCAGCTTTCCAAACATCGAGACGAATCGAATTTGAATGGCGGGGTGGAGAGCCATGCTCCGGTAGGACAGACCGGGATGCAAATCGCTTGATGGGTGCAGCGGTCTGGATGGCGGACGAGGTGATCGCGGACGACCATCATAGGTTGGACTCCTTCAAAGAGACCCTGAGAGAAGATCTCAAACATATTTTTCTTTTGGGTGCCACTCACTTCCATTCTTTCACGAGATCTTTAAGACGATCCTTGAGTTCAGGTATCTGCTCAAGATTGTTCTGAATCGCGCCGATAATCTTTTCGAGCCGGGCGGACCGCAGCGCATCCTTGTCCTTCTTTGCCAACCGATCATATTCCGCATACGCCGACCGGTGTTTCGGCTCCAACCACTTTCTCGCATTGCCGAGTCCTTCGCCTAACTCCCAAGGCTCCGGTGTTGTGGGCGGCGCAATAACGAAAGAGCCGTCGGTAAATACGATGACGGCGGCCCCTTGCTTGCCGGTCACCGGTGTGACGGCCTCCACCGTTTTTCCAAGCACGCTGTCCCAGTTCAACGTAAGGCCGGGGAATTGTTTCATGAAGGCGACTTTTTCCTGGTTGGCCTTCCATTTTTCTTCGACAGTCATAGTCAGTCCTACAAGCTAACCGGAACAGGGGGTGGGCGCCGGGTGGTCGGGCATGAGCAGGCGATCAACAATCTCGCCTTTCATGATGTGTCGCTCCATAATCTCAGTCACGTCGGCTTCCGACCCGACCCAGTACCAGACGCCTTCGGGATAGATCACGACACTCGGACCATACTCGCAATGGTCGAGACAGCCGGCCTTGTTCGCGCGCACGGTCCCCTTGAGACCCAACCGGTCGACTTCCTTCTTAAAGAAGGCATGCAGGTTTTCCGATCCCTGGTTGGCACAACACCCGCGCGGATCGTCTTTCGGGCGCTGGTTAATGCACACAAAGATATGGTGTTTGAAAGTCGACAAGAGCGGTCCCTCTTCGATCACTCTTAGGCTTGGCGATTGAGTTGAGCCTGTACTTGCCCCATGAGTCCACGAACGTCCGTCAGTTGTAGCAAGGGAGATCCGTGCTGGTTATCCAAGACGGCGATAATTTCCCGAAGACGCAAATGCGCGCGTTGCATTTCTTCAGACTTTGTGATCTCGGACGGCTGTCCGGCGCGGAATCGTTCGAATTCTCCCAGGATATCGCGAAAATCACGCTGGAGATTCTTGTGCATCGAACAGGTCTCGCAGTACCATTTCGGACTTTGATCGGCCGAAGGTGACAGTCGATCGTACGGGCGTCCGAAAAAGTCCTTTCCAAGGGAGAGTTTTACGAGCGCCCTCCCCGTTGCATCGCAGGCATTGCAGCGCTCGGTCGGCGGATTCATCAGGTCCTGATGCTCACGTTTATTTAAGTACGCGGAGGAGCGTCATCTTACACCAGCCCTCTTTGGAGTGTCCACTTGCTCAACTGGTTACGGAGTTCGAGTGATCATGAGTCGGCACTCTGTTTCTTTCTATGAAGGAGTATAATGGAATTGAGAATTCCAGAACGGGACCAAAGCGGAGGGGAGGATGATCATTGGTATTCCGAAGGAGATCAAGGATCGCGAAGATCGCGTGAGTGTGACACCGGACGGTGTGCGCGGGTTGCGCCATGCCGGGCATAGGGTATGGACGGAGCCGTCCGCCGGACTAGGAAGCGGCTTTACCGACAAAGAATACGCAGATGCCGGCGCGCAGATCGCATCTTCAAAGGAGGAACTGTTTCAGAATGCGGATTTGATCGTGAAAGTGAAAGAGCCCCTCCTGTCCGAATGTCACTTATTTAGAAAAGGACAAGTCCTCTTCACCTATTTGCACCTCGCCTCTCTGCCGGACCTCACGAAGGCGTTACTCGATGCGCGGGTGACGGCGATCGCGTATGAGACCACGGAGAACAAAGATGGCAGCTTGCCGATGCTCAAGCCCATGAGTGAGATTGCGGGACGCATGTCCGTGCAAATCGGGGCTCGCTACTTGGAGCGTACTCAGGGCGGAAGAGGCGTGCTGCTTGCGGGGGTCCCGGGTGTTGCGCCCGCCCGCGTGGTGGTGTTGGGCGCCGGAACCGTCGGCAGTTCCGCCACGGCGATTGCGGTGGGCATGGGCGCTCAAGTGACGGTCATGAACTTGGATCTGGAGCGATTGCGATATTTGGACGATTTCTATAGAGGCCGGATTGTGACACTGGCTGCGACACAGGCTGCCGTTGATGAGGCTGTGGTAGGAGCTGATCTGGTCATTGGCGCCGTGTTGGTTCCGGGGGCACGGGCACCCAAATTGGTGTCCCGTTCGCTGGTGTCACGAATGAGGCATGGTTCCGTAATCGTGGATGTTGCGGTGGATCAAGGCGGTTGTTTCGAAACAACCAGACCCACTTCACATAGTGATCCAATTTACAGCGTGGATGGTGTCATCCATTAGTGGGTGGCCAATATGCCGGGCATCGTCCCTCGGACCTCGACTTAGGCCTTGACCAACGCGACACTACCCTTTATAGTCCGCTTGGCCTCGGAAGGCGTCGAGCATGCTGTTCGCATTGACCCAGGCCTTGCTAAAGGCGTCAATCTCCACGAAGGAAGAGTGACGTGCAGGGGAGTCGCTGACGCGCATGGTCTCCGGTATGAGCCGCTCGCCTGACCTGCAGCACACTTCAGTGAGAAGATCGGGGCGTAGCGCAGCCCGGTAGCGCACCGCGTTCGGGACGCGGGAGTCGGAGGTTCAAATCCTCTCGCCCCGACCATACCACCCTGCTTGCTCCGACCGACAGCCCTAAGATTGTTCTCGGCGACCGGATGAAACCCTTAGGTTGGACCTTTTTTCTAGCGCGACCCGGAGCCTGACAATTAAGGCGACGGGAGACAGATCTCCAGTTGAATCTTCTTTGTCGGTCTTTCCGCAATCTATCATTCCTCGTTTGCTCCCTCGTCGGGTCGCACTTAAGCAAAACTGTCTCATCCTCTTCTTAAGAAAAGCGTGACGCTTTGTACCAGGTATGAGAATATTCTGATCGTAACATGCTATGGAAACGGTTTGCGTGCGTCTCCTCGTCAGTGGGTTGGTCCAGGGAGTGGGATATCGGGCATTTGTTCTCAAGGCGGCTAGGCAATCACATCTCACCGGCGGCGTCAGAAATTTGGAAGATGGGCGAGTCGAAGTGGAGGCTGAAGGATCTCGTGACGCGGTGAACGCTTTGATTCGAATATTGAGAGCCGGCCCGCCGAATAGCCGAGTAGAACATCTCGATATTGAGTGGAAGAAGGCCGCCGACAGGCATAAGGATTTCCGCATTTGGTATTCATGAACTGAACACTGATTATTGAGGTTTCATGTTCGAACATGATGACGACGAAGTGAGCTCGTCTATCGACACTCCGGAGACCGAGGTCGAGGAGGTGGATGACGAGGCTGCAGCGCCTGTGAAGTCCCGCGGGAAAGGCAGCAAGAGCCGCGGTCGAGGCGATGATCGTTCCGAGGGCCTCGACACGTTGAAAAGCTATTTGCGGGAAATCCGCAGTTCGACACTCCTGAATTTCAAGCAGGAGCAGGAATTGGGCAAACGGATCATGGCCGGAGATATGAAAGCCAGAGAGCAAATGATTGAATCCAATCTTCGGCTGGTTATCAGTATCGGCAAACGGTATATGAACCGGGGATTTCCCTTTTCGGATATTGTCGAGGAAGGAAATCTAGGGTTGATCAAAGCCGTCGAAAAATTTAACTATAAGCGCGGGTTCCGATTCAGCACTTATGCATCATGGTGGATCCGCCAGTATATTGAGCGCGCAATTATCAACCAGGGGAAGCTCGTTCGGCTTCCAGTTCACGTCGTCGAACGACTGAATCGCTATCTTGTAAGAGTCGAGCAATTGGGTCAAAAGTTAGGCCGCGAGCCCACCGTTCAGGAAGTGGCCGAACGGATGAAAACGTCCGATGAGGAAGTCGAGGACCTGAAACAATTGGTTCGTACGACCTGTTCCCTGGATAGTCCGATGAACGATCGGACCGACACCTTTCTTCGAGATGTGATCGAAGATCCTTTGTGTGTCTCTCCCGCCGACACAGCGGAAGGAGTCATGCGCCGGGCCGAGCTGATGAAGTGGGTGAAAGAATTACCCGACAAAGAACAGAAGGTGATTGTGACTCGGTTCGGGCTTGACGGTGCGGAAGCGCAAACGTTGGAGGAAATCGGTCGGGACCTCGGCCTCACGCGCGAGCGAGTCAGACAAATTGAAACGGCGGCCTTGGTCAGGCTTCGGGGCATGATTGATCGACAAATGATGACACAGGACGACCTGCTCTAGTACCCTACCGGCGGCATTCCACATCCTGCGAAAGGTGATGTGATGGACTACAAGGCCCTGATCAGGGAAGTCCCTGACTTTCCCAAACCCGGTATTCTCTTTTATGACATCACGACCTTACTGAAAGACGCCCGCGCCCTGCGGCGGATTACGAGCGAGCTAACTGATCGCTATCGCCAGCAACGAATCGCGAAGGTGATCGGTATCGAATCCCGCGGATTTATTCTCGGCGGCACATTGGCGGCCTATCTTGGCGCCGGATTTGTTCCTGTGCGAAAGCCGGGCAAGCTTCCCGCGGACATTTTTGAGGTCAAGTACAATTTGGAGTATGGGTCCAACTCTCTGGCCATCCACCGGGATGCCGTCACGATGGGTGAGCGCGTGCTTATCGTGGACGATCTTCTTGCCACCGGGGGAACTGCTGTCGCAACGGTGCATCTCGTGCGTCAACTTGGGGGAGAGATCGCCGGTCTTGATTTTCTTGTGGAATTGCAAAGCCTACAGGGACGAGACAAGCTCGCTGGTTTACCCGTGCATTCGACGATCGTCTATCCTTAGCCTCATACCGCGTCCTCGCTTTTTCTTCCACAAGGACTTGTCAAAACAAATACCGGCGTGATATGAATGCCGAACTTCTTCGGCCTTGTTTAGGTGAATCCTGTATCCTTAGCGGGTTTTTATGGCGAGCAAGCCGCAAGCAAAGAAAAAAATGACAACGCGAGGGAAGCCTTCGACCAAGAGGGCGGGGAAAGGTCGATCGACCTCGGCCGCCGTGGCCGTAGAGGGAGCGAGACCCGAAGCGGAGCCGGCTACCATCAGACCCAACAGACCCAAGGAATCGGCAAAGGCTCGTGAAGAACGAGAACAACGGCGGGACTCCTTGCAACGGATCTTGCTCAGCAAGCGCCACGAAATCATGAAAGAAATCGAAGGCAGCCTGGGGCAGTCTTTAACCGAAGATCAGCAACGGCGGCTTGAGTCGGCGCGCGATATCGGCGATCAGGCGCTGATGGATTTAGAGCGGGAGCTGGGCATTTCACTGATGGAGATGCGCAACCGCAAGCGGCAATTGATCGATGAGGCTCTCAGGCGTCTGGTCGAAGGCACCTATGGATTGTGCGCGGAATGTGGGGTGGAGATCAGCGAAAAGCGACTCGCTGCCGTGCCGTTCGCCCGTCTGTGTGTAGAGTGTCAATCACGCCAGGAGCTGCTCGAAAAAATAGAAAGAGAGGAAGAACGGGACTAACGGACTCTCTCAGCGCTGTGTGCCTGCAGCCCACGTTTGTTCAACACATTCGAGCACTTCCTCTCCTCTTGCCGCCTTTCCTCTGAGGTCGTTCTTTTTCGATGAATGCTGTGGTCCTTGCCAGCGGGGGGCTTGATTCGACGGTCACTGCGGCAGTCGCAAAACGCGACGGGTATGACCTCTATTTCCTGACGATCGATTATGGACAACGGCATCGTATTGAAATAGACCGCGCGCGTGAGATCGCTCGGGCGCTGGGCGTGGTGCATCATGTCGTGCTCGATCTAGATCTGCGGGCTTTCGGCGGTTCCGCCCTGACCGATCAGCATGCCGTGCCGAAAGACCGGACCGCTGGCGAGCGTCGGGAGGGCATTCCGATCACATACGTGCCGGCTCGCAATACGATCTTTCTGTCGCTCGCCCTGGCCTTCGCCGAAACGCTGCGAGCGTCGTCCATTTATTTTGGCGCGAATGCGCTGGACTATTCCGGATATCCGGACTGCCGGCCGGAATTCATGCTGGCGTTTGAAGCAGTGGCGCGAACGGGCACCCACATGGGAACGATGGGGCATAGCGTGGTGATTCGGACACCTCTGCTGCACAAGTCCAAAGCTCAAATTATTGAGATGGGAGTCGAGTTGAATGTGCCGTTCTACCTGACCCACAGTTGTTATGATCCCGTCGGAAACGGCGTGGCCTGTGGGCGCTGCGATAGTTGCTTGATTCGGAGGGAAGGGTTTCGAAGGGCCGGTGTTGTCGATCCCATTCAGTATGCGATAATCTAACTATGACTCTTGGAGGACATGCGATGAGCGTTTCTCCGGAAGAATTTTTCATGTATTTGACGATCGCGTTGATCGTGGTGGCTCCGATCGGGGCGAGACTCTACCGCCGGGCCACCATGAAACGTACGACGGAAATGTTACGGGCGCAATTCGGAGAGGCGCGGAACCAGCCTCATAACCCGCGTCGAACCGACTCGGAGACACCTCATTCCTGAAGCGTGCCGGAGAAAGAGCGCGATGGAGGGAATTCCAACATTCGCCACGTTCAGTCTCGGGTTGATTATGTTGTCCGTGTCAGCCTGTGGGTCCGAATCAGCGACGCAAGAAACGCGAGCGACTCCATCTGAGTTCAAAGCGGGGGAGGCCAAGTTCTCCGCGCACTGCGCGTTGTGTCATGGCCAGCGGGCAGCGGGAACGAATCAAGGTCCCCCGCTGGTGCACAAAATCTATGAACCCGGTCATCATGCGGACATCGCCTTCCAACGGGCAGCGGCCAACGGTGTGCGTGCCCACCATTGGGAATTCGGTAACATGCCGAGGATTGAGGCGGTAACTCCGGAAGACGTCGATCACATCATTCAGTACATTCGGTGGCTTCAACGCCAGGCCGGTATCAATTGAATCGACGCCCGCCGGGTCTCGACCCGCCGGCTCGCCGACCACCTCATTTCTGTTGCTCATTAGACCCATCGGGTGATAATCCGAAGCCAGCCTTGGCTGTTTGACATTTTGTCTGCCGCTTCGTAAGGTAAAGTGTATAGTCTGTCATCCTGGTTTGACCCAGTGAGTTCTGGACACTGTCACCTGCTCGTCTCTTGGGAGACTTATCGCAAGAAGGAGGGGCTATGATCTGCGCAGTCCAGCGAATATTCGGATTCGTCGGCGTCCTGTCCGCGTTGTGTCTGACGTTGGGTTGTGTGTTGACCCCTATCGATGCAGGGCATGAGGGAGTCATAGTGGAAAAGCCGTTCTTCTTCGGTCACGGTGGAGTTGATCCAGTTCCAATCAAGACAGGACGGGTAGCAGTCGCGCCGACTACGCAAGTGATCGATGTGGATGTTCGACCCATTCAATACTCGGAACATTTCGATATTATTTCGGCCGAAAATGCTCCTGTTTCCTTTGACGCGTTTATGATTGCGAATGTCGTTGAAGGACGGTCTCCGGAGCTGATCTCTAAATATGGTCCCAACTGGTATGTGAATAATGTGAAAGAGGCATTTCGAACCTTCGTTCGAGAAGAAGTGCAGAGGTATCCATTGTTTCAATTGACGACCGATCCGACGACCCGCGCCAAACTGCAGGAAGCGATTGCACGCGAGGTGCAAACCAAGCTGATCGAGAGACAGGGTATTCCCATCAGACTCAATCGCGTGGTGGTGGGAAGCATTCTCCCGCCTAAGGGAGTGCTGGAGCAGACAGCCCAAACCATCATTCAGGAGCAGAGAAAAATTACCATGGTGGAGTTCCAGAAAGCGGAAGAGTCGCGTGAAAAGGCCGAAAAACAACGCGGCATCGCCGATCGAGCTTATCGGGAATCATTGGGACTGACAGCCCCGGAATTTGTGGATCTGAGGAGAATCGAGGTTCAGAAAGAAATCGTCCAGCATTCCCCGGCGGCATTGACCGTCATCATGGGGTTGGAGCGGTTCGGCATCAACCTTCCACCCATTGGGGCGGACAAGTAGTAGCTGGCTGATCATAGGGAAAACAGCGACGTGGCTCAGCGGAGAGGAGAACTTCGGACGAGGGGTCTCCGGTCAATCAGCTCATTTCACCAGCCAGATGCGGTGTGATTGGGCGCTTAGCGGCTTTTGAACTTTCAGCAAGCCGAGCTCACCGGGGTTCATGACATCTTTGTCTCCCACTGAAGTCCTTCGAGCCGGATAAGGAGTACTGCTGATCAGCAAGCCTTGGGCATCGTAGAAGTCGACCATGATATCGGCGCTCTCTCGAAGGGTGCCCTGATAGGCCGTGCCCAGCCAGTCCAATCTCTTCAAAGCCCTGTAGACCACGGCGATCGTACCATCCTTCTTGTCTTGAACCTCAAGAATTTCCAACGCTCGATTCC
>JBQTHT010000141.1:0-21830 GCA_052389595.1 Nitrospiraceae bacterium | reverse complement strand
TCTTGATCACCGACCACATTTTGTTCATGCCAAGTCTCCTGCACTCACCCTCCCGACAGCTCCTTCCATCAACCTTTCCGGCATGGGCGATGACTTCCTCGTGGCAAGCGAGAACAACCGTCCAACTCCCTGTCTCTACCAATAAAAAAGGTTCCGATACCGGTATTCAACACCAAGGAATGCAGCCCCTCGGAGCAATTCTGGCGGAGAAGCGGCGGAGACTGGGGAATCGATCGCGCGAGGAGGATCAGGAAGCGCAAAGGATAGGACAGTCAGCGAAACTCAACACGTCAGATAATCATGTTACGCGTAAAGGGTAGCTTGGTCAAGCGGTATATAGCGATATATATGTATCGGGCATGAGATAGTTCAATGATCAGTCGCGAAGCTTCGCTTTCCGAACACGGACACAGTTCATTCCAACATCGGTTGTCCTATTCGACCAGGTCTTGAGCGATCCATCCCTGAACGGCGAAGAACTCGGCGAGCGATTTCGCCAGTGCGACGGTCGTGCGGCGAGCGTCAGCCTCGGCAGCATTCTTAAGTTCAGTAACTCCGCCTCCGCCTGCGCCTTCGGTCACCACGGACGACGCGGCTCCTACTGTCACGCCCACGCCGGGCTTTTTCGACCTTTCAGTATTCGTCTCGAATTCCTCCACGAGGTCTCTTCCATCGGCCGTTCCGAGGTAGCCCTGCACCAGGGTCCTCACTTTAGTATCTCCGACCCCAAATCCGATGCTGATTCGCTGAGCCCGGGTGCCCTCATCGATGGACACGAATTGACCTTCAAGCGAGAAGGTTCCTTTCGCAAGCGGCTGAACATCGTAGGCCCGCTCCGCCGGCAGCCCGAGAGACCGGATTTCCTTGACGAGCTTCTCAGACAAGACATTGGCTACAGCTCGTCCTACTCGGACCTGTTCTTCCGTCTCAGACGTACCCTTTAGCTGGTTGTGGTACAGCTTATAGACGAAGCTGCTATGGGGCGAGACATCGTCAGGTACGACAGCAAAATCATGAACAAGTATGCGATCGGGCCTTGGCAATGGTTCCGTTCTACTATAGATGCTTACTGATCGCGCACTGGTGGGAGCACATCCGATGATGAGGCTCACCAGCACGCCCAAGGCCACCACAAATCGAGCTGGGTAAGCAGATCTCCTGTGGTTCATGATTCACTCGGGTCATCAGTTATAAGACGAATTGAGTTCCTGTTTGACGGTCGCTACACGTTATGCCTCTGGATGGATAGGAGTCTGGTCAAAATTGCTCAGTGCTGAAAAATTCCTACGGCCGGCAGCGCTACGCTTGCCACTTTGAATAAGGAGCACGATATGAGGGGCAACTAGCAGTGCAGGACGATAGTGAGGAGAGTTGTGCGCTGCCTCTCCGGGTATCAGTCGCGATCAACCGACTCGATGGCAGCTTGGATCTCGGCGAGCACACGTAATTTCTGTGTCATATCCACGCCATGAAATTGCACCAAATCATGAGCACAGAATTGCAGGAGGGGGATCAGCATGCGGCACTCATCTCGCAGATGCTTATCGAAGGTGAAGCGCCGCAGGGTGGGTTCGATCATCTGACGGGCTTCGCTCTGATACGGGGTATCAGCGGGATCGAGATGACTCAGTTTCTCAACTCCCTGTTCCAGCGAGGTCCCTAGGACTTTAAGAAGCGCCAGAAGTGAGTCCAACCGTAGGCGGCCCTCGGTCCATTGTGTGGCGATGTGCACATCGAGAGATGAGCCGGGCGAGACGGCCCTGCGGTTCGTGCCTTTGGTGACACGATTCCATTGTCCCAACCATTCACGAGCGATCCCGAATGAATAATAGATCGCGGCGACGCCGGCAACGGTGCCCAACAACAAGAATAGAGCGGAGGTAATTTCTAGATTCTGCATCACGGCTTGCCCGTTACTGCTGCAGTTCGCTCATGAGAGTGTTCGGTCAAATTTGAGTACAGAACAATTTCGACGCGTCGATTCATCTGTCAAAATGTGAGCTAAACTATGCCTATAAGGACGGATCGCGGTCTGGTCAAAAGTGCTCAGTTGTGAAGAATTCAGACGGGAGCAAGTCGATCTGGCTCGCTCGACCTAATGGCATGAAACTTCAGGGGAACTTAATCGTGAAGGACGATATTGAGGAGGGAGCTGTGCACGTGCAATCCGCCGTTGTACTCAATAAAGCCCAGTTTCCGAAACTTATTCAGAAAGAAACTGACCCGTGACCGCGTGGTGCCGATCATCTCGGCCAGGGTTTCTTGAGGGATTTTCGCGATGACCGGCTCCGGCTTGCCTTCTTTCCCGAAATGCGCCAGCAACAGAAGGATCCGCGCCAGTCGCTTCTCGGCAGAGTTAAACAGTTGATCCACCAAGTCCTCTTGGATGCGAATACTGTGCGCCAGCAGATAGTCCATGAACAGCTCGGCGAAGGAGGGCTCCTCGTGAAGCACACGGATCATGGCGTCTTTGTCGATGCGCACGATGCCGGATTCTTCCAGGGTAGTCGCGGTCGCCGTCCGAACAGTCTGTCCAGCGAGGCAGGATTCTCCGAAAAAGGCACCACCTTCCACAATCGCGACGACGGCTTCTTTGCCCTGCTGCGAGACCACGCTGAGCTTGACCTTGCCCGCCTGGATATAGAACACGGCGTCCGCCGCATCCCCTTGCGAAAAGATCGTGTGTTTCTTGGGGGACGTCAGACTTGTTTTACCGCTGCCGACTTTGGTGAGGAACGTCTGGGGATTGAACAGCGGAGTGCGTTTGGGTGCCATGGCGTCCTCTGATTCTATCGCCGTTCTTTACGCTGATGGCGAGTAACCAGTGAATCAAAGTAGTAAAATATTGTAAGGACTGGAGATATTATCTTCAAGCACCGTCTTCGCGGTCAACTTGGAGGTGCAGCACATCCTTCAGATACTCGACTTCAGACGTTCAAGACTTTCAGTCACGCCACCGAGAGAGCGGGCGGCGGATTGACGGCGACAGGGTAGTCGTCCACGCACAGGACACCTTGAGTCTCTTCCGCCTGGCCCCTGGCATCGTCAAGGGCACGCGATGGACGGGTCGATGATGTCTCCGCAGATTATACACATCACCAGCCACTGTCGCCCTGTCTGGCCCGTCCTGCTCGAAGCTCCTGTACGAGTTCCAGCACTATGAGACCCTGACAACTTCCTCCGGGCAGACTGACGGGGATGACACACGTCGGAACGTCATGAGATCATACCTTCAAGGCAGGGTGCGGGCTGATCAAAACTGCTCAGCTTTGAAGAATCCTATATATGACATTGATCCCTTAGGGTTGCCGTGCTAGTCTCGCCAGGCGCATGGACAAAGAAAACAAAGAATTGGAACGAAGTCCCTTAAGCCGGCGGTTGATCTTCGACCGTCCAGTGAGTGGAGCTACGATCGGGCTGATGGAAACTCTTGACGGGTGGGGTTACATCACGGCGGGGATCAGCTTCCTGGGGATCGGCATGGTCGTCTTCATCCATGCCTGGTATATTTTCGCGACGACGGTCGGTTCGAGCGTCCTTCCTGCGGTGTTGGCCCTCATCCATGACCTCTTACTGGTAATCATCCTGTTGGAGCTCTTTCGTACCATCATTAATTTTCTGAAGACCAAAATCATCACCCTGGAGCCATTCTTGTACATCTGTATTATCGCATCCACCCGACGCATCCTCACGACTGGAGCGCAGATTGCCTATATGGAAGACCTGAGCGATCAGGTATTCCATCGATATCTTTTAGACCTCGGCGCCAATGTGTTGGTCATCGTCGCGCTGGTTGTAGCGGTCTACATGGTACGCAAATCCCCCCAGCCGAGCATAGCCTGATCGAGCATCAGCCTCCGTGAGTATCACATAGAAACAAGATACTCTCTCTTGTTCCGATTCTGGAAATGGTGGAACTGCTTTACCGTTCGTTGAAGTGGGGCACGTGGTGATAACTCGGCGGGGCTGCCTGTGAGGGATCTTCAAAACTGAGCAGTTTTGACCAGACCGCCATTTATCTTAGCGGCACAATTAACCAGCATTGTGACGCTCGCCCTCCCCGTCAGTCAGCACATTCTGAGTCCATAAGGAGGCGCCACCGTGACCTGCCGAGTCGCCCGGTCGGCCCAAGACCACACCAGATGGATCTGGCTCAACTCCACCACAGTGCTGCTCGCCGAGATCGCAGTGGGTCAGCGTGTGACAATTTTCCCCTGAACGGTTGTCGGTTATATCACTTGACGACACTGATTACGCCTAGTATGGTGAATTTAGAGATTGTTTGGAAGGCTCTGGGTTTTGCCGCAGTAACTGTCCTGTCCTTCGCGCTTCCTCCTTCTTCCTCGCGCGTTTGACCCCCAGCAGTTTCCTAGAGGCAACGAGCAACCAGCTGGGCTGTCGGCCATGCAAGGGTTCGTCCCTCACTGGATCTTAGCCTTCAGCATGACGATCGAGTCGAACGCCGAAAAGCGCCGGGTCGTATAAGTTGTATAAACGGTGGAGCGGCAGCGACTGAAAACCTACGCCACGCCATAGGCGCCACTGTCGGAAGTCACTCCTGATGCCGGCTCCTATCAGGGATCCAGCGTCGGGACAGAGGGAGGAGGGAACGCACATGGGTAGACTGAACACGGACCCGCTCATCACCCTTTCCGACGGGTCGCAGCTGTTGATCAGCACGCAGTATTCCCAGGAGGGAAGTTTTGCCTGCCTCCTATATGTGGCCAACCTCGGGGCTGAAGATCGATTGGATCTCCGACTGATCTCGAATCCTCCTGGCGCGTCAACCTGTCTCGAGGCGCAGGAAATCGCGTACAGCTATGCGCGCCGATTATACCCGGGCGTGGCGGGCGGGATGAAGAAGCCTCCATATCTGATCTGGCGCGGTCCAACTCCCCCTACCTGACCCTAAGAGGTCAGAGTGCCGGTCTGATCACTGGTGAAAATGGACGACGACCAGACAGAAGGAGACGAGATGAAGATCGCAATGAACTGGCCCGCAACAGGCACACTCACAAAAAGAAGCGTTGCACGCGCAATCCGAAGATTCGATGGCAGCAGTTAGGATTGAAGGACCCGCTGGAGATGAATCATCCATCTCGATGGAAGAGATTCGTCATCAAGCCATCACGCTGTCGAGCCGGGGTTTCGGACAGGGCGTGCGGACGCTTGGAATCACGCCGGTGAATGCGGCAACCCGAGATGCAGAACCAGGCCGCAAACGACGTCGAGGAGCCACTGAGTAAGAGGCTACCGTTTCCTCGACATGCTTCGTGTTCTCCCTGCTGCCCGGGTGGCCTTGCCTTCAATGTCCATGTGGGGTGTGCGTGGAAGATGGTCGGACCTCCCTTTGCAAGGGGCACGGCCTGACCTAATAGCCGTTCGATCCCACGCAGCTGCCTGTGGTCTTCGGCGGTTATGAAACTGGTCGCCCGCCCGGTCGCATCCACGCGGGCCATTCGCCCCATCCCAATCTCATGCTCGCAATCTTCCGAGCACCGAGTCCTGGTCCACAAAACTATCCTTCTCCTCTTGCTGACTCACGCCGGTGCGATCATATGGCTGTTCCGACTGAACGGTGCGGGATCCCATTGCACGAGAATGCTGTTTGCGTTTCGGTTCGTGGTCTGTTAGGGTGTGCTTATCATATCGCGTTGGGCCTCGCGATGATGAATCAAATGGAACGGCCCGTCACCGATGTTGTTTGATCCGAGATCCGAGAATCTGATCGGAAGCCAGACCTAAGCCGCCTCACTGCTCGCGTCTTCGGCCCGCTCCTTCCCCTCGTGTCTGCGTTCTCGAGTCATAGACAATATCACTATCAATAAAGGAGGAACCCCCATGGGTTCAAAACTATATGTGGGTGGATTGCCGTATTCGACGACCGAGTCTCAATTGAACGACGCGTTTGCCGCGCACGGCACCGTCGAGTCGGCACGCGTGATCACGGACAAGTTTACCGGTCAGTCACGAGGCTTCGGCTTCGTAGAGATGTCCACACCTGAGGAGGCCAAGGCCGCGATTGCGGCGTTAAACGGCTCTCAGATGGATGGCCGACCATTGACCGTCAATGAGGCGAAGCCCCAAGAGCCCCGAACCGGTGGTGGTGGGAGCCGTTTTGGTGGCGGCGGTGGCGACAACCGCGGCCGCAGCCGCTTCTAGGCAAGCGCCGAGAAGCACGCACCGATAATAAGGCGCTTCAACTGAAGCGCCTTATTATCGCCTTCAAGGGTTCCTGAGATGCCGCTGCCCCGAAGGCGGAGTTATGGAACAATCTCGCTGTCCAACCTCATCACCTTGAGCGCCCTCATCGGGGCCCCTGCCTTCGCGTATTTCTATGATTATACGTGGGTGGATTGGGCCATGTTTGGACAAAGGCAGACACACGGTTACGAGGGTGTCTGCATGGATGACTTCAGTTCCTGAATGGCCCGCGCGACATCATCTTCCGTCGATCCGAACCGGTCCCCCATCACCTTGATGGCCTGCTTGATCGCGATCGTCATCTTCGTGATTTGCTCCTCAAGTGTCATTGCGCTTCTCCTTCGCTGGTTGGCGTCATAGTTTCTGCGCACTCATCCGATCCTGCCCGCTTTCGCGTTCTTGTTTCTTGACAGTCATCTTCTCTTCGGTAGAGAGCCAAACGTTATCAGAGGTGAGTCTTCATGATCTTTCTCCTTAAACCGACATGTGCTATTTGTTAGTAAAGCTATCTCGTCTTGATCACTTCGCACCCGCGCGTCTTTGTCTGGGACGTCCCCGTTTGATCTGCTGCAAGGCATCCTTCGTATATTGCTGGTGGTTGATGCGGGTGCCTTGACGCGGAGCCTCCATTCCCTACAGGTCCCTCATGGGGCCCCCTTTCTGCCTGTGCGACTGACTGGGTTCGGGCCGACTGCTTGCCCCCAAGCGCGCGAAGATTACCGGCTTGAGGTGCAGCCGAGCTACCCCCTCGTTGTGGGAGCCTCGTGGCCGACACGCAGACCTATCCCTGATCAAGCGGTCGGCACTCAGACTGTGGCGTAGAAGCGGCGGAGACTGGGGAATCACACGCGCAGGGGAGGATAAGAACGCGCGATGGATCGGAAGTCGGCGTGACTCAATACGTCAGGTCTTTACCCTACGTGGGCAGCGCGGTGAAGTCAACCTCTATTTTGGGGCTGTGATAGTTCAATGATTCCAGAGGTTCTCAGAGGCGAGGCCGCGCTTTTCCCGCAGATAGCTCATGGACCTCATCAAAATTTCTCGATGAGGATTGGGGGCCAGGGACAATGCCCGCAAGGTCCGGATCCTCATCATCCTTCAGCACAGGAAGGATTTGTTTATCCGCTTTTCGCTGTGTGCGGCGGACATCTTTTTCCCGACGTTTGTCCTGCTTGGCCTGCTCCCGACTCTGTTTCGCGCGAGTGCCCATTAATAACCTCCCCGGCTTTTTATCTCGCCCATCTCGCGATTATCTTCCGTCGTTCTGAAAGATCATGGCGAAAAACCCCCAGCAGATCACAACGAGCGTTGACCGGACTGCATCGGAAGTAGTCCTTCTCCTAAATCTCATTCGGATGGAGAAAGAGCGTCCTGATATCAATGAATGCAAAGGACGGAGGGCCTAGGAACGTGCACCACTCAGAACAACAAGCCCGGAATGATTGAGAGAGGCAATTTGATCTATGCTATGCGCCATGGACAGCACAGTCAAGCTCTTACTGTGCGGGAGACGGGTCTACTGTGTCGCACTTTCGCACTGAATAGCTGAGGCCATGGATAGAAGTATAGGCGCTCCTTTGATTCATTGCGTTCATTCCCCACTCAATATGGTCCATTCCATTCGACTCAATCAATTTCGACAAGGCGTCTTTTCCTTCCGTACACCGAGTAACACTGTTTTCATTCTTGCCGGTTACTATCATATATACGAGAAAGAGAAACGCGATAGCTCTGGTTGCATCATGAACAAGGAGGTTGTAGAAAACGCGAACGAAATTATTTTGAATTATGGCTAATGAAGTCGCAAGGAAGCTCGAACTCCCCGGGACTCTTCCAGCTCCATACGATAGGCTGGTTTAACTCTTCCTTTACTCCTTTGCACAACGGACTTTCCGTATCACCTGCCGTTACTCTTGTTTCGGTGAGCGTCCAGAGTAGTGAGAGATCTCCCTCACCGGTCAATTCGTACACCTTCATCATCCTGCAGAGGCCTGACGGTCCGGGATCGCTTAACCATTTGCGTATCCCAATCCGTGTGAAATCCAATGAAAACGTCTGCGTGAACGTCCCGCACGTTCGCTTCTGCTTGTCATCCATTAGTGTTATGAAGCGAATCGGATCACCTGATGAGTATGCGGCCAACATTTCTCGCAAAAAGGCTTTTGTCTTTGTGCCGGTCGTTGCTTCATCAATTTTGTGTTGGATTGTATCCATCATCTTTTCTCGGTCGTCAGAATCCAGAAATGAAGTCGCCTCTTTGTCATATTCTGCAACGTTATTTGTACGAAGATCTGTAAGCCTTTGTAATTCGCCTGAGACGTCCTTCTGATTGGGTGGATTGAAGCGTAGCCCCATAAAGTCACACGTAACGGTGTCGGTCCGTTTTGGTTTGCACCATGCTGTGAAACTCTCCCCGCCATCTTTCGCATACACCTTGAAGTACGTCGGGGGATCGTCAACGAATTCAGGTTTTTCGTCGGCAGAAGCACGAATGGGAAACATGACGAAGAACGCCAGTGCAATCAGCCAGCACATAGTTAACCTCTTTCGGTTAGCTTCTCTTTCGGCTTTTCAGAAAACGACCATGAACTGGGCCAGGTCAGAAAGAGACCTCGCAGGTACTACCGTGAAAAGAAGCGCACGAGGTAGTTCGAGGTGACTAAGGAAACCCGGATGAATTGTAGGAGGAAGATATGAGAAGGCGCAAGAGGGCCGTCGGCCGTGGCCGAGGTTATGGAATGATAAAAAAACTCCTGACGGTAACAGCCTTTCAGAAGGAGGACGACAACGAAGAAATGCCTGGCCTTTTGCCTATCTTCTGGCAGCATGTTGAAAGAAATCAGTTAACTGCCCTCTCATTCGTAAAGGTATGCACGCGGAAGCTCAACAAGCTAGCAAGACGATCAATGGTATCCCTCTACGTGGAGTGGGGAGGTGTGTTCTCTAAGAGCGCAATATTTCTGCCGGAAGCTGAGTCCAAAGAACTGGTGACAAGCCATAATATGAGCGGATTAGGGTGGGTGACCTCACTAGTGATGGCGATCATGGTGACGCTGGGATTCACCCAATTCTCACTTGCGGCCGCCCAGAATGAAAAGTTCCGCCCGCTCGTCGCGGCGCTGCACGTTTATAGCACAGTCAGCACCGGGGCCTTGAGCCTGGACCAGTTGGCGGAACAAGCCGAATCGTTTGGCCTTGATGCCGTGATCTTGTCTGAAAATTTCGTATTGCGTTACGAGTATGGACTGTTCCCCCTCCGAGGAGTTCTCCGCCGAGCAGTGACCTTTCCCTCTGCACTGGATTATGGAATCGAGCAGTTTTTGTCTGATGTGGCGGCAGTCCAAGGTCGCCATCCCACGGTATTGCTCATCCCAGGAGTCGAAGTCGCTCCGCATTATTTTTGGACCGGTTCGCTGCTAGAACAGAATCTCACGATGCACAATGCTCAACGGAATCTCCTCGTGCTTGGACTACCGTTGGCAGAAGATTACAAAGCCTTGCCCGTCAGTGGGAACCTTCAGTCCTATCGATTTCAGTGGGAGACGGCTCTCAACCTCGCCCCCATTCTGTTGTTCATTCCGGCTGGATGGTTCTGGCGCCAGCGGATCCGTGAGACCAGACAGATGAGGGAAATGTGGAATACAGGCGCGAATACATATCGAATTCTTGCGCTCGTATTAGTGGTTGCGGCGCTGCTGTTGCTTTTGAACGCCTGGCCCTTCAGTTCTCCTGTTTTCAGTTCATATGAGGAGCGACTGGCGTACCAGCCCTATCAAACGTTAATTGACACAGTAAGGAATCGTGGTGGCGTCGTGGTCTGGTCCATGCCCGAAGCGCGTGATTTTCACACGCATTCGTTCGGACCCCTGGGAACCGTCACGGTGAAAACGGAGCCCTATGCAGAGGCTCTGTTGCACACCATAGGGTATACGGGGTTTGGCGGATTGTACCAAGAACACCACACGGCAGATACCCCTGGTGGGGTCTGGGATCAGGTCATCGAACAGTATTTGACAGGGCAACGAGAAGTCCCCCCGTTCGTTGTTGGGGAAATTGCGTTCCACAAACCAGGCGAGGCAGGCATCGAATTAAATCAGGTGTTAAATGTGCTGTGGGTTCGGGAACGAACCACCGCCGGAATTATCGAAGCTTTGCGGACCGGTCGACTCTACACCGTCGGCCAATACCAGACGAAGTTTGGTCTCCGACTTGATGAGTTTCGGGTAGATTGCGACGGTGGCACTCACGTGGCGAGGTCAGGAGAAACTCTAACTTTACAGGGGGCTCGTGACCTGAGGATGCAGGTGGCAGTCTCAGCGACGGATGGAGGCCAACATCCGATTTCACTGACGGTCCTCCAGGCCGGACGCGTCAGAAAACGCGTGAGCGGTGTAACACCCTTTGAATATCGATCGATGGAAGATGGGCTACCGCTCGCAGCACGAACCGCTTATCGAGTAGAAATTCGTGGAGATGGTGAGATTCTAAGCAATCCAATCTTTGTGAACCCTTAGCCCACCCGCCTCTGTTAAGCGGTCAAAATGGGAGCTGACGAGATTTCATCCTCAATGATTTCCCATGGCTGGGTTCTCGATTTCGCGTTCACTTACTTAGGAGGCATCGTCGTCGTAGTAATAGTGGTCGTCGATGTTGAGCTTGTTGGACCACTGGTTGAATCACTGGTTTGACCACTGGTTCGGCCGTGGTCTTGATCACGTGTTTGACCAGCGGCCTGGCCACCGCCCTGCCCTCCAACCTTGACCACTCCAGGAACGTTGATCTCGCCGGTCGTCAATGCCGATTGCATCCTGATAGTATACCGGACGTAGCCGGGGTCTCGGAAACAGGCGCTGGCGGTTTCGTTCGTGCCCAATTTGGCTGTGTCATTGGGCGTCATCCACCCACCGAAATTCTCCTTGCACGACAGCTGCCTGTCCGACACAGGGTCGAGAAAGACGATTCGGACAGGTGCCATCCTTTTATTCACCCATCGAACTTCATCGCCTGGACTGACAGCTATTTCTCCTGACGACAGGTTATCCCCAATGATGATGTCTTTGACGTCACCGGTCCTCGTCACCGTGGGTGTGCTCTGACAGCCCAACGCGAGAACTAATGCAATTCCTAGATATCGGATAGGTTTCATGGTATTCCCTCCATGTTACTACCTGCCTGCTCAGATAATTCGGGCCCTTCCGGCACTGTTAGTCGGATCGCAACGGCATGAACCTTTTTAGCCTTGGCAGCCGTTCATCCTTTCCCTGTCATCACCTTCTTCCAGGGCAGGGGTATGTTGACCTCGCGAGTGATGGGGCAAGCATTAGGCCGCATGCCACCATCGAGAACGAAGTCTCCGGGGAGGAAGAAAAAACAATGAGATATGCAGATGGAATTTATGTGTTTCGCAAAATTGTCCTCGGACAGGTTGTCCGCCGCACGGACAAGCTGGATGACCGCATAAAATCTGCTCCATCAATTTCTTTGCGAGAATTTTCGAGGCACGCGATCGGGCTGGAAATCCAGGCTTCCGCTTTCACGCGATTGGTGCAGCGTGGAGTGGATTTGTACATAGCCTGATGACGCAACGCTACGCGCATCATTTACCGGAGAGCTTGAGAGACGGCGTGAACGTCTTAGATGAGCACACGGAGGGATTTTAAGTGGGGTTGCGCGCGCGAGAACCATCGGAAGTGCTTGATTGTAATTGGTGAGCCGGCTGGGACTCGAACCCAGGGCCCTCGCCTTAAAAGGGCGATGCTCTACCGACTGAGCTACCGGCTCACGCGCAGGATGTTGAAAAAGCACCCGGCTTTGTTCTCGCATCGCTCAACCGCTCAACGTACCGCTTAGCAGCTCGGGGTGGGCGGGTCAAAAATGGCTACGCCTCGCGGTTAAGACACTGCCGGCTCACTAACTCGCCGGCGCGTACAAACTTGACGCTCTTTATTCATCGCGCCGGGCACCTCACTGCAGCCTCGCCGGCTGCCTTTTTGAACATCCTGCGAAAGGTCAGTGGGCGTTCGTCAATCGTGCGAACCGTATGGGCGGTTCGCTGCAATCCTACCATTGACCAACGACCGTTGACTATTGACAAGTTCGACTGGCTAGCGCGTTCGTTTTCGGCTTGTTAAGGGATTTCGAATGATAATAGTTTGGTTCCGCTTCGATCCGGTGGAGATCATGTCGATGGGACACTCAGTCAGTTCTCCGATTCGAGCGAGATATCGCTTCGCTTCAACTGGAAGTTTTTTATACGAAGTCGTTCCTGTGGTCGAACCGCTCCAACCCGCATAGTTCTCGTAGATCGGCTGGCACTCTGAGAGCGCCTGAAGATCGGCCGGCATGTCCCGATGCACTTTGCCGGCGTATCGGTAACCGGAGCAGATTTTGAGTTCCCGACAGCCGTCCAATACATCGAGCTTGGTGACCGCCAATGAGGACAGCCCATTGACATGGGTGGCATAGCGAGCCGCCACGCTATCAAACCATCCGCAGCGGCGCGGACGCCCGGTCACCGATCCGAACTCTTTGCCACGCTCCTGCAAACCGGCGCCGGTTAGGTCGGTCAGTTCGGTGGGAAATGGCCCGCTGCCTACTCGGGTTGTGTAGGCCTTCGCGACGCCCATGACCGCATCAATTTTCGTCGGCCCCACGCCGGTTCCCGTGCATGCTCCCCCCGCGGCGGCGCTGGAGGAAGTCACATAGGGATAGGTACCAAAATCGACATCCAAATGTGTACCTTGCGCGCCTTCAAACAAGACACTTTGCTTACGCGCGATCGTTTCATTCAACAGTGCGGTCGTGTCTGTAATATAGCTGCGGAGCCGCTCGGCATAGCCCATGTATTGTTGAAAGACTTTTTCCACCTCAAACGCCTCGACCTTGTACAACTGTTGCAGAAACCAGTTCATCTCGACGAGATTTTCCTCCAACTTGCGACGGAAGAGCGGAGGATTGAGCAGATCCGCCATGCGAATCCCGATCCGAGCCATTTTGTCGGCATAGGAGGGGCCGATTCCGCGACCGGTCGTGCCGATCTTCCGTGAACCTTTGGACTGCTCCGCCGCTTTGTCGATAGCCTTATGATAGGGCAAAATCAGGTG
Organism: Nitrospiraceae bacterium; assembly: GCA_052389595.1. Taxonomy (GTDB): domain Bacteria; phylum Nitrospirota; class Nitrospiria; order Nitrospirales; family Nitrospiraceae; genus JBQTHT01. The sequence goes on along the minus strand of JBQTHT010000141.1, from coordinate 8,523 downwards.
CGCGCGGTGGCTGATAGCAAAATTGTTCCCGATCTTGACCCTTTTTGCCTGCAGTCGATCCAATTCTTCGATCAGGTCTCCAGGATCCACGACCACCCCGTTCCCGATGACACACAGCGTGCCGCGGTACAGAATGCCGGACGGGATCAGGCGGAAGATGAAGGTGTCCCGGTGATTGATGACGGTATGGCCGGCATTGGATCCACCCTGATATCGCACGACGACATCGGCGTCGCGGGCAAGGATATCGACTATCTTCCCCTTCCCCTCGTCGCCCCATTGCACGCCGACCACAACCAGATTTGCCACGACGCTTGCTCTCCGACAGCCTGACCAAAAAAAAGCAGCCCTGACCCGTAAGAGCCAGAGCCGCAGCGGTCCTCATAGTAGGGAGCCCCCTCCGGTTTGTCAAGCTAGGATATCGCGCCTCGATGCGCCGCCGGTTTCTGGACTGCCTACAGGCTGCGTGTTAGCATGCATTCCTCTGTCCCAAATCACTCAATTACGCAATCACTTAATCACCCAATTCGTCTTTGGTGTGGGGCTGTGGCGCAGTTGGGAGCGCGCGTGAATGGCATTCACGAGGTCGCCGGTTCAATCCCGGCCAGCTCCACCAATCTCTAGGCAAGAGGATAGTGGGAAAAACTCTCGTGCAGCGCGTCCCATTCATGATCAACCTCTCAATCGTCCCGAACCCCTAGCCTCTAACCCCTCGCCCCGAGCCTTTTCACGATGCTTCAAATCGAATCCGTCAGTAAGCAATATTCGACTAAGATCCTGCTGAAAGACGCGACCGCACACCTTCGACCAGCGACGCGTGTAGGATTAGTGGGACCGAATGGGGTCGGCAAGACGACGCTTTTCCGCATGATCCTGGGAGAGGAATCTCCGGACAAGGGCGTGATTCGCAAGCGTCCTCGGCTCCGGATCGGCTATCTCCCTCAAGAGCTCGAAACGATCTCAGGAAAAACGGTCGTGGACGCCGTTCACCGTGATCTTTATCCAGAGCATGAGGCGAAACGAATTCTGTCAGGGTTGGGGTTTACGGATGCCGATTTTGGCCGACCTATTGAAGCGCTGTCGGGCGGGTACCGGATGCGTGTCGCCCTCGCTCACCTGCTTCTGTCGAATCCCGACGTGCTAATGCTCGATGAGCCGACGAATCACCTCGATAAGCCGACTCAGACGTGGTTCGAACAGTTCCTCCTGCAATCCCAAATGACAATCCTCACCATCAGCCACGACACGAAGTTTTTGGACCGCATCGTCACCCATATCTGGGAGATTCGACAACATACGATCCAGGAATGCCGGGGCAATTACTCAAAATTCCTGGAGTGGCGTGCGGCGCGGGATGCCCAATTAGAAGCATCTGCCAACCGTCAGGGCAAGGAAGTCGCGCGTGTTCAGAAATTCATCGATCGGTTTCGATACCAAGCCAACAAGGCCAGCCAGGTCCAGTCGCGTATCAAACAGCTGGACAAGGTCAAGCTGATCGAGCGCACCAGGGATCCGAAGCGGGTGCGATTCAAATTTCCAATGCCGCCGGCGAGCGGCCGGCAGGTATTGGAATTGAGCGGCGTAGCCAAGAGCTACGGAGAGAAGATCGTCTATCGTTCGCTGGACTTTACCCTGGAACGAGGACAGCGCATCGCGTTGGTCGGCGAGAACGGCGCGGGCAAGAGCACGCTCCTCAAAATGTTGGCCGGGGTGCTGCCCTTCGATAAAGGCATAAGGACCGTCGGGCACGGTGCGACGCTCCATTATTTCGCCCAGCACCAGGCGGAGACGCTGAATCCGGAACATACAATTTTGGAGTCGATCTCTGAAGTCTCTCATCAAGCGGAAATGAATTTTCTGCGAGGCCTCGCAGGCGCGTTTCTGTTTTCCGGACCTGATCAGAAAAAGCCGATCAAAGCCCTGAGCGGCGGGGAGCGCAACCGAGTGGCGCTCGCTCGCATGCTGGTTGAACCCGCCAATACCTTGCTCCTGGACGAGCCCACGAACCATCTGGATCCCGCTTCCGTGGACATACTGACCGATGCCCTCACGGAGTTTCCAGGCACGATCATTTTTATCTCCCACGACCCGACCTTCCTGACTCGTGTCGCCACGCGAGTGGTCGAAATCGACGAAGGTCACGCAAAGAACTTTTTTGGAGATTACGAATACTATTTATGGAAAAAGGCGCAGGAACTTGCGTCGATTAAGGAACGCAGTGACGAACTACCGCCACAGCAAGCGCCATCGAAGGCTCCTGTGAAAGATGCCGGAGCATCTCGATCTCAGCAATCATCGCAACCGGCGAACCGGCGCGAGCTGACGAAAACCCACGCTCGTCTGGAGAAGCAGGTGGCAAGTACAGAAGCTGAAATTGCGAAGATGGAAACCAAGATTCGTGCGCGTGACCAGGAGTTAGCCGATCCGGCGCTCTATGAGGACTTCGGAAAATGGCACGAATTGCATTTGGAGCAGGAACGCTGGAAGACCGAACTAGAGCGCATCACGGCTCGGTGGGAAAACTGTTCTCGTGAGCTCGATACCGTGAAACAGGCGCTGGGGACGTGAGTTACCGGGTCTCTTTGAGGGTCTCTTCGAGGTAGTAATACAACCAGCGGTTTTTTTCTTTCGTCACTAATTCATCCCACACCACACCGATCAGAAATCCCTTCTTCTCCCAGGATTTGATCCACGACACTGTCCCGGATAGCTTCTCTTGCTGCTCGACACGGTCCGCATCCAGAAACGCGAGTGAGACCGTGACCTGTTCGTTAATGGCGAGCTTCTCCTTGGCATGAAATCCGGCGCCGATTTTATTCACGTTGTCAAGGACCGCGGTAATCCCTCGCCCACCGCTCTTGGGCGATACGAGCGCAGACCCGACAAGGGTCGCACGTATATATTTCCGCCGCTCATTTGGAGTGACTGCTGATCCCATCGGCTAGATTCCTTGCCCTGAGTATAGCCGAACAGAAAACTTTGTCCACACTCTTCTGAGGCCTTTTTAAGAGTTTTTAGGCCGATAATAGCGCCTGCCACGGAGCGATTCGGGGAGATGTGCCTGATCTGTCACAGCCGACGGCTCATCGTGGGCATATTTATAGCCCTCTCCATAGCCCAATTCCCGCATCAGAGACGTCGCGGCATTTCGCAAATGAAGCGGAACGGCAAGATTGCCATGCGCACGAGCATCCTGAATCGCTTCCAGCAACGCGACATAGGAGGCGTTATCCTTCGGGCAAGAGGCCAGATAGGTCGTCCCTTGCGCCAGATTGATTTGCGCCTCGGGAAGCCCGATGAACTGCACGGCTTGGAAGACCGCGGTCGCGAGAATCAAGGCGAGAGGATGGGCATTACCGACGTCTTCGGACGCAAAGATCACCATTCGTCTCGCGATGAACTTAGGATCCTCCCCTCCTTCCAGCATGCGAGCCAACCAATACAGCGCTCCATCAGGATCGGAATCGCGCAAACTTTTGATAAAGGCTGAGATGAGATCGTAGTGCTCGTCACCGGCCTTGTCGTAACGGAGCGATTTTTTGAGCAGCGCTGCTTCCAAGACCTTGTTATCGATTCGCCGTTGCCCATCTGTTCCGGCTTGAACCTGCGTGGCGACGAATTCGAGAACGGTGAGCAATGCTCGGGCATCCCCGTTGCCAAATGCGATGAGCCGGCGTCGAGCTTCCTCAGTCAGCTAGACGCGCCATGTCCCATGTGCTCGCTCCGGATCGGTGACCGCGCGATCCAGGATGTATCCGAGCGCCTCATCGGAAAGCGACTTCAAGACAACCACGAGCGAGCGCGAAAGCAAGGGCCCAATGACTTCAAAAGAAGGGTTTTCCGTCGTCGCGCCGACCAAGACAATGGTGCCTCGCTCCACATGCGGCAAGAACGCATCCTGCTGGGCCTTATTGAATCGATGAATTTCATCCACAAAAAGGATCGTGCGTTGCTGATGCAACGTCCGGCGCTGCTCAGCCAACTTGACCGCGGCGCGTAACTCTCCTACACCGCTGGTGACCGCGGAAAAAGGCGAGAAGTGCGCCTGGGTATGGCGGGCAATGATATGGGCAAGGGTTGTCTTACCTGATCCCGGAGGCCCCCAGAAAATGACAGAAGATAAGGTATCGGCCTCAATGGCTCGTCGCAAAGGGCGCTCAGGCGCGGTGATATCCTCCTGTCCGACGAAATCCGAGAAGTCCTCCGGACGCATGCGCTCGGCGAGAGGCGCCTGACCAGTAGCACTGGCTTTCGAGGAGGAAAAGAGATTGTCCTCCTGGTCACCGCGAATCGTCATATTCTTGCCTTAACGTTCCTGTAAGCCAATTCTATACGCCCCCACGACATAGCCGCAATGATATGAGTCGGGCCTGGCCTTCACCTCGCTGGTTGACCTGTTCGACGGCTCATGCTAGGTCACCTCCCATGGAAGGAGAAGAACGTGATTGCGCCTATTCATGGAATCCACCTCGCATACAATGATCGAGGGACAGGCGTTCCCATCCTGTTCCTGCACGCTTTTCCTCTCAATCGAAGGATGTGGGAGCCGCAAGAGCAGGCCCTTTCACGAGACTTCCGTGTGATCACCCCGGACCTTCGGGGGCATGGCGAATCTGAGGCGCCGTTGTGGCATTACACGCTTGATCAATTCGCCGATGATGTAGCGGCGTTGCTGGATCACTTGCGTATCAATGAAGCAGTGTTGGCTGGATTATCGATGGGCGGCTATACCCTGTTCGCGTTCTATCGGAAATTCCCCGAACGCGTGAAAGGTCTCATCTTCGCTGACACCAGAGCGGAAGCCGATCAGCCGACCCAAGTCGCGTGGCGATTCGCTTTGGCGCAACGGGTGTATCAAGAAGGGGCGCAGGTCGTCGCCGACGAACTGGGGCCCAAGCTTCTCTGTAGCGCGACCGTAGAAAAGAATGCCGGTCTAGTCCAGCAGGTCAGACACATGATGTGTTCGACGCCGGTCAGCGGCATCGTCGGAGACTTAATGGCCATCGCTGAACGACCTGACTCTACCCCCTTGCTGCCGACCATCCTGTGCCCGACGTTGGTGTTGGTTGGGGATAGCGACATTCTCACCACGCCGGCCGACAATCAGCGCATCGCCGACGGGATTACCGGGGCGCGATTTCAAATCATTCCGGCTGCAGGGCACTTAAGCAACCTCGAACAGCCGGAAATGTTCAATCGAACTGTTGCAACGTTTGTGAATGAGATAGGGTGAGAATTAGTCGACGTCCCCGATATGTCCGCGGCGGATTAACTTGAGGAACTCATCTCGAGTTTGTTGTTGGCTGCGGAAAGCCCCCAACATCGAGCTGGTGACGGCAACCGTGTTCTGTTTTTCGACGCCGCGCATCATCATGCAGAGATGTCGCGCCTCCACAACAACTCCAACGCCGTGCGCATTCAACTTGGACTGCAGCGTCTCCGCAATCTGAACCGTCAGCCGCTCCTGCACCTGGAGCCTTCGGCTAAAGACGTCGACCACGCGTGGAATTTTGCTCAGACCGACGACCTTTTTATTTGGAAGGTAGCCGACGTGCGCTCGTCCGAAGAATGGAAGGAGATGGTGCTCGCACAGGCTGAAGAAATCGATATCTTTTACGATTACCATCTCATCATATTCAATTGGGAAAAGGGCGCCATTCAGCAACTGATCGATATCTTGCTCATAGCCGGTGGTCATGAAGCGAAGCGCCTTCGCCACCCGCTCGGGGGTCTTCAACAATCCATTGCGATTCGGCTGCTCTCCAAGCATGACCAGCAGCTTGGTCACCAACACCTGCATGTCATCGAGATTCGACAACCGCCCGTTGCCCTGGACTGCTTTCGCCCGCCCGGTCCCTGCCCGGGCGATGGTTCGATTGCTCATGTCTGCACCTACCTCGGTTGCTTAATCGGACGAGCCAACGTACTCAAAATAGTTATCTCGCGTCTCAATCAGACCAACTTTCTCCAGGCGGCCCTGCGGAATCCGCTTCGCCAATAAGCCCCAGATGAGCAGAACTAGATTCTCACCCGTCGTCGTTCGGCCGGCGAATTCCAGGTCTTGATTGAGATCCAGATGATCGAATCGCTTCACGATGATCTCGGTCACCAGCCGATCGAGAGCTTCCAGATCGGCGATGTGTCCGGTCTTTGGATCGATGTCGCCTTTCACAGTGACGAGCACGACATAGTTGTGTCCATGCCCATTGACATTGTTACACTTGCCGAAGATGCGCACGTTTTCATCGGGCGTGAGATGATCCGTGTGCAGACGGTGGGCTGCACAGAACCGATACCGGCGTGTCACGCTCGCCTGCTCTGCCTGCGCAGATTGTCGTCGCACCGAAGCCTCCATAAAAGAAAAAGGCCGGGATTGCAGTATGCCTGAACAATCCCGGCCTTACACAACGAACGGCCAGCTTGCCGTGAGTTGCCGTTACGCGCTGAAAGAGCTTCCGCAGCCGCACGTCGTTTTGGCCTGCGGATTCTTGATGGCGAAGCCTGATCCCTGGAGGCTGTCGACATAATCGACTTCGCATCCGCTCAGCAACGGCGCGCTCTGCGAATCCATGATGACCTTGACGTCGCCTTTCTCGATGACGGTGTCGTCGTCGGACATCTTTGACTCAAACGCCATACCATATTGATAGCCGTGGCATCCCCCGCCACGGACGTAGATCCTCAGACCGACGGTATCTTTCTCCTCGGTCATGAGTTCCTTGATTTTCTGCTCTGCAACCGACGTAATGGTGACCATGTAATCCTCCTCTATAACACTGTGTTCAGTTTACCATGTCTGAAGAAATCCTGCACTCCCTATCCACCACCTGCATGTTCTCCGGCTGGGCAGCAGGTGCTTCCCACTTCGTGTCCGGTACACGAACGATGACATCGCCTAGCACGCGGGCTTGACAGCCGAGACGGTGCCACGGCTCCGACAGTGCCTCCCGATCCAGCAAATCTTGTTCATCGAAGTCGATCTCGGATAAATTGTCTTTGCCCTGTTGCACTTCCACTCGACAGGTTGTGCAGGAGGCATTGCCTCCACAATCATGATGGAGAGGAAACCCCAGGGCTTCAGCAGCCTGGAGAATCGTCAGATTCGCCTCGATCTCTCCACTCTTTCCTTCAGGATGCAGAAAGCTCACACGAGGCATGGGCGCAATCCCCGTTAACACACGCCGGCCGCCGCCGCTACCGGACGAAACGGACAGCGTTGAAGTCGGATATGTTCCTCGAATTCATCACGAAACAGGCGCAGACTGCTTTGCACCAATACTGCCGCGCCGGTCACAAGTGTGCAATATCCAGTTCCCTTGACGAAGCCACAGAGCTGCAAGAGACTGTCCAGGTCTTTCTGCGTGCCCTCTCCCTGCTCAATCTTAACCATCAAGGTCGCGAGATTAATCGTCCCCATTCGGCATGAAGGGCACTGGCCGCAACTTTCAACCTTAAAAAAATCAGAAAACTTCAACGTCTGGGCCACCATGCAGGTCGCATCGTCCACTACGATCACGCCGGCCGATCCCAATCCCGTTCCTGCTTTCTTCAAAGAATCAAAGTCCATCGTGAGGTCTAACTGGTCGGCGGTGACCATCGAGAAGGCCGGACCGCCGGGGAACACCGCCTTCACCTGTCGACCACCGGAGACACCCTCACCACAGTCCTCGATCAGATGTCTGATCGTGATACCCATCGGCTGCTCATAGATGCCTGGCTTGTTCACCGCTCCGCTGAGCGAAAATAACATGGTCCCGGGACATTTTTCGGTGCCGACCTGCATAAACCATCCGGCGCCATTCCGGAGAATCCGCGGGATGTTGCAGAGGGTTTCGACATTATTGACCAATGTCGGCTTGCCGTAGAGCCCGAAGTCGGTCGGATAGAAAGGCGGCTTTTGCCGAGGCATCGCGGGACGGCCCTGCATGGATTCCAACATGGCGGTCTCTTCCCCCGCCACGTAACTCCCGTGGCCGGAAAACAACTCCAGATCCAAATCCACACCGGCGCCCAAAATGTTGTTCCCCATCAGTCCCTGCTCCTTAGCCTGGGCAATAGCTCTTTTTAGATTGTCCTGCTCTTCGTGGTATTCGTGATTAACGTAAATAAAAGACGCCTTCGCTTGCACGGTGAAAGACGCAATCAAGCAACCTTCCACGAGCTGATGTGGCGCATGTTTCAAAAGATAGCGATCTTTGAAAGTACCCGGCTCATGTTCACCCGCATTGCAGACGAAATACCGTTCCTTGATCCGATGGTGCAGAACCTTGTCCCATTTCGTGCCGGTCGGAAACCCGGCTCCTCCTCGGCCTCGAAGACCAGACTGCTTGATTTCATTCACGATATCGTCCGGGCGTAACTCCTTCAAACACTTCCGCCAGGCCTCATAGCCTCCGATCTTCATGTACGCCTCAATATCGGAGGGCTGGCCATCGAGCTTCTGAAGAACTCTAGGTTCTGTTCCCGTCACAGTGATTGATCCCCCAAGCCGTGCCAAGTAAAGGGGTACTATAAGACTCCCCC
>JBQTHT010000140.1:0-5844 GCA_052389595.1 Nitrospiraceae bacterium | reverse complement strand
ACATCGTGTGATTCCACCAGTAGAACAAAGGGTACGGCTCAGTATAATAGACTGGGTTGCCGTAATTGCTCCGGGCGGCTTCTTGAACCATTCGGCCGGTGATGTAATCCACCTGTCCGTTTCCTTGCAAGGAAAACAGCATCAAGAACAAACGAGCCTCATGGTCGTACAGTTCATCAACACGTAGGCTGATATCCGGCTCAACAGGAAGGGCTTCCTTCGTCAATCCGTCTTGCGTCGCGGAGACAAGCGTCAGAACACCGGCGAGGAGGCCAGCGGCGCACCGTATAATCATGCCGACTCTCTCCATCCAGGCAGTCCGAACAACGAGGCGTATCCTAGCATGAGCCGATTGTGCGTTCAATCGGACTCTCATCTTGCCGACTGTGGATCGCATTTTCTATAATGCGCTTCATGTCTTCCGCACCCCGCGCCTCGCTTCACACACTTGGCTGTCGTCTCAACCAGGCTGAAACGGCGTTGCTCGCCGACCGACTGCGGCAGGACGGATATCATCTCGTCGAGTTCGGACAACCGACGGACTTGCTGGTCGTGAATACCTGTTCCGTTACAGAGAGCGCCGAAAAGGACTGTCGCTATGCAGTCCGCCGGACGCTCAGGCATTCTCCTGGAGCGTTTGTCGCCGTCACCGGCTGCTACGCCCAGACAGGGGCTGCATCACTGCGCCAGGTTCCTGGGATCGACATGGTCGTAGGGACCCGCTACAAGATGCATCTCCCCGACTATCTCCCGGCTCCGGACGCGCTCGCGAAGCAGCCGTCTGCCCGGGTATTGCACACGAAGACGATCGAGCGAGAAGATTTTGAACTAGCCGGATGCGGAGAATCGACTTCGACCCGAGCTCCCCTCAAAGTTCAGGATGGCTGCAACTTCATGTGCAGTTTTTGTCTCATCCCTTTTGCGCGCGGTCATGAACGCAGCCGACGGTTGTATGATGCCGTGCGTGAAGCGCAGGAGCTGGCGGATCGAGGCCATCGCGAGCTGATCCTGACGGGAGTCAACGTCGGTCAGTATCGCCATGGGCAAGACGGTTTATTAGAATTGATTCTACGGTTGGAGCAAATTCGCGGCCTGGACCGAATTCGTATCTCATCCATCGAGCCGACGACCATTTCCGATTCGCTGTTGAATCACATGGCTACATCCTCGAAGCTCTGCCGCTACCTTCATATCCCGCTTCAAAGCGGTGACGACACCGTCTTACGTGCGATGAACCGAAGATATTCTGTCAAGGAATACGTCGCGCTGATCGACAAGGCGATATCCAAGATTCCAGATCTCGGCCTGGGGACCGATCTTCTCGTCGGATTTCCCGGTGAGGGAGAGGAACAGTTTGGCAATACGATGCGTCTTGCGACGGAGATTCCCTTTTCCTATTTTCACGTATTCAGCTACTCTCAGCGCCCGGGAACGGCTTCGGCGCGCATCGGGCACGCGATAAACCGGGCGACGGTCAGGTCGAGAGTGCGACTGTTAGCCGAATTATCGCGCGCCAAACGCATGACGTTTTATCAGTTCCACATCGGTCGCACGGTCGAAGTTCTCTTTGAAAACGAACGGCGACAAGGGTTGCAAACCGGTCTGACTTCGAATTTCATCAAAGTTGGAGTGCCATCTAGGAGCGATCTCGCGAGGACTGCGGAGAAGGTGTTGATCACCGGCGCAATGGATGGACTCGCCGTCGGACATCTTTCGGCCCCAATGGATCAAGTCGTCAGAGGCGCGCATGATTGACCCGTCGGGTGAGCGAACGGTGCACATCGAAACGTTCGGCTGCCAGATGAATGAGTATGACACCGAACTCGTCCGATCTCTGTTGCGCAAAGATGGGTACGCCTGCGTCGAAGATAGAGAGCGGGCCGACGTTGTGCTCATGAATACCTGCGCGATTCGCGAAAATGCGCACAATAAAATCTATGGGCGCCTCGCAGAGCTCCGGACAATCAAGCGCTCGCGTCCTTTGGTCGTGGGCGTGCTGGGGTGTATGGCTCAGAATCTCAAGAAGGAGCTTATCGAGACCAAGCCGGTGGTCGACATCCTTGTGGGCCCCGATGCCTATCGTCAACTGCCTATGTTGATTGCGCAAGCGCTGAGGGCGCAGGAGGAAGGATTGATTCAAAGCGGCCTGGCGATCGATCTCTCGGAATATGAAACCTACGAAGACATTTTACCGGACCGAACTGCGGGCGTGAACGCGTGGATTGCGATCATGCGGGGCTGCGACAATTTCTGCGCCTTCTGCGTCGTCCCCTACACCAGAGGGCGCGAGCGGTCCCGCGATCCGGAGGGGATTATTCGCGAGACGGAGCATGCAGTCGCCGTTGGACATAGACAGGTGACGCTTCTCGGACAAAACGTCAATTCCTATCGGCATCAGAACTGGGACTTCGCCCGGCTGATAACGGCGGTAGCGGAGGTGCCGGGTATCGAACGGGTTCGCTTCACCTCACCGCATCCGAAGGATTTCCCTCCCGCTCTCCTGGATACCGTGGCTGGACATCCGAAGATCTGCAAACATATTCATCTACCGCTTCAATCCGGCAATGATCGGGTCCTTGCAATGATGGGACGCGGCTATACATTTCGGGACTACAGAACGTTGGTGAACGAAATCCGTCGCCGGCATCCGGACATCGCGTTGAGCACCGACCTCATTTGCGGTTTTTGCAGCGAAACCGAGGAGGAGTTCCTCGACACTTATCGAGCGGTTGAAGAAATGGACTATCACGCCGCGTTTGTCTTCAAGTATTCGGAACGGAAGAATACGATCGCCGCAAGGAAATATGCGGACGATGTTTCTGATGAAATGAAATCCGATCGGGTGATGAGGCTGGTAAATCTTCAACGGACAATTTCGCTGAAAAAAAATAGGATGGCGATCGGCCGCACCCTGCAGGTATTAGTTGAGGGAGATTCAAAGCGATCCTCACTGCAATGGATGGGACATTCAGACAATAGTCTCACCGTTGTGTGGGAAAAAGGCGGAGGGAACACGCGCCCGGGAGACTTAGTTCCCCTCGCGATCTGGGACGCATCATCGACCACCCTCTATGGCCGGTCCGTGTCGTAATCGGCATTCTTGACGCTTTTATCCTCGATTATGCTGCACAAAAATCTCCTCGAGTGAACTTTTTCGCCTCCACCTAACCTTCCTCTTCACAGTCTTGGTTCCTCTAACCCACAAGGCAGCAAGCTGTTGGCTACTTCTATTTCTGCGTTACAGAAACTTGCTAAATAACAAATCTGTCAATGTGTTACAAGCTATGGTTGAAGCGTATGTTTCTGTTTAAAGGTATCGTTTTCCTCTTTCACATTTTGTGAGGTGAAAACAATCAAACCAGTAACCTAGGGGCACAATGCTTGCTTAACAATAGACACAAAGGGTTTCGCTCGCACGGAAGAAAAGGAGTTTTATGAGCCTCGAATACATCATTGCAGCGGGCGTTTTTTCCTGGATGGCCATCGGCATGATCCTGATGGGGCTCGGAATTTGGTAACCGGTTGTTGTTATCCCTTCGCACTCGCAGTCTTCTAACCGGCATATCCCCGATCACGAACTGTTCAATAACAAAACAACCGATACCAAGGAGGACGATCATGGGCCACCGCTTGCGTGCAACTATTTCAGTAGCGCTCCTTCCAAGTTTGATTGCCTTATCGGCAATCGGCTGCGCTTCTTTGAGTGGCTCCGGAACAAAAATCCATCAGAGTTCAAAGGGAACCATCGTATTAAGGGAGGCCGACGATTGGTCGTTCGAGGCGACCCATCCAGTTTCAATTGATGCGGCTACTATCGGAGCGATTCTGCGCGGCGTGCAGATCACTGAACCGCAAAGTTCAGCATCCAGATCCACTGCGGCAATCGCCAAGCCTATGCGAGTATTCACGGATGCGGAGGTAGAATTCTTGATTCCGCAATTGGCAGGCGCCCTAGTGCAAGCGAAACCGGAACAGATCATCGAATTCCGAGTGGGACAACCCGCTGGAACAAAGTCCGATATGACCATCGGAACGCTTTACGCGCATAAGTCAGCGCTCTACATTACGCTGCTACAGTATCAGGGCAAGACCTGGGAATCAGGTTCTTCCTGGTTTGGCCGTCACAATTCCGATACGAAAGCGGTGACACGCGGCAACGTGGGATTGGCTCAGGAGATGCCAGGTAGGGTCGAAGCCGCTTCGGAAACGGCCTCTTTGGGTCACTCAAATCTCAGAAGCCTCGTCGTCGACTATCCATTGCTGTCACGAGCTGCTCCAGTGCCTGCAACCTTCGCTAAAGGAGCCTCTCCCAGAACGGATCCTATGCCAACGGCAAGCGCAAGTCCGGTCATCATCTCAGACAGTGCGCCTGTTTCTCCGGCAATGGCGCAAGAGACCAAAGAGATCGACTTCTTGAACCAAAAATTGGAAGAGCTTCGCAAGGCAAAAGACACCATCGATCAGCAGGAGGGTCGGATCGCCGGGATGCGAAAAGATCTGGATACCATGCGCCGCCAACTTGCTGAGCGCGAGGCGGAACTCAAAGGTCTCAAGGCGAAAAAGGTTTCAGTAAAAACCGAGCACCGGAAGTCGGCAGAAGTGACGAAACCAAAACACTAGAGGGTTGGCTCGTGGGACTAGGTCACTTCGACCAGCTCCGGGTGAAGTAACACAACGTCCCGGGAAAGCGGCTGGCGAAAGTTCATGCGACAGTAGCAGGCATAGGTCACGTAGGTATCTTGGAGACAATACAGCGCGATCTCCCGTCCCTGCCGGTTTGCCCACATCTCGGCCACCTGTGTTCCACTTCCCGATTTAGTCTCGACGCTTAAGGCCCTCGCCAATACGTCGAGTTTGATCCAGCCACGGGCTTCCCAATTGCTCCAGACTGCCATCGTGTCATAGACAGGTTCTGTTCGAAACTTCGCCAGATTGATCTCGACGCTCGGCTTGATCTGGTGGATCACGGATCGCTTTCTAATGAACGGCAGATCGAATCCTAACCCGTTATGGGTGACAAACAAGGTCGGGCGATCCTGAGCCAGCCGAGCCCAAAATTGACGGAGCAGCTCCCGCTCATTCGAGCCATACCACGCGATCGCACCTTTTGGTTCCATGCTGTCGGATAACTGAACAAGCCCGATGCAAACGATTCGACTGAACGTGCCGTCGAAGCAAGACTTTTCATACATCTCGTCTTCGAGTCTTCGCCGATTGTCGGTATCCGCACGGGAAAACAAGTCGTCGTCGGCTTGAAGGGATTGTTCCACCGCGGTCACGCTCATACCCAAAAGCCGTGCCCACTCCTCCCGCGGCGCTTGAACTGTTTCAATATCAAGGATGACTTTCATATCCTCCAAAAGCCAGCTAGGGGCAAGCGGCTAGAGTCCATAGCATGAAAAAGTTCATTTTCTCACCCATAGCCCCTAGCCTCGTGCCTCTAGCTTTGATGACATCCGTCTCAAAGCGTCTATGACAGGCCGATCGGCCGGCGGAAATTCAAATTGCGCCAAGTCTTCAGGGTCCACCCAGCGGATCTCTGCGCAGTCCACCGGCGTGGCTTGTCCGGCGACGATCGAGCATCGAAAGAAATGCAGTTCAACGATTTTCTCAGGATACGCATGACGGATCACCTGAAAGTGGACCGGCGACGAAATAGTCACCGCCAACTCTTCATGCAGCTCACGCCGTAAGCACTCCTCAAGCGACTCTCCCGGCTCACATTTCCCCCCCGGAAACTCCCACAGTCCTCCTAGATGAACCCCGGATTTTCGCCGGGCGATTAAGTATCGCCCGGCGTCACAGATAAGGCCCGCGGCCACCTGAACAACACGTGTCTGGCTT
>JBQTHT010000139.1:0-5876 GCA_052389595.1 Nitrospiraceae bacterium | reverse complement strand
CATGCCCTCCATCGCACCCTCCCGCCTCGAACGCGTCGGGACGCGCTCCTCTCCCATGCCCTGCATGCCCTTCATGGGGCTCTCATTCGTGTCCATCTGCTTCATGTCTCCCATCTCACCCGCCCGCCCCGGGAGCGCCGAGACGCCCCCTTTTCCCGTGGTCATCCCGGACATGTCGCCCATCATCCGATGCGCGCCGAAGAATCCGGCGATGGCTCCGACCAACAGGCTGACTGCTATAACACTCACAACAAGACCCTTTTTGCGCATATCGTGATTCATGGCGCATTCCTCCCTTCTCACCGTCCTTAGCTGTTTCCATTCAGATCAGCACCTATCACCTGTTCGAGTTCGGCTAAGCGAAACTCCCGCTCGACGAGCGCTCGGTAGTATTCAAGCTGAAACCCTCGCCAGGCCCGATCGGCCTCCAGGAGATCCAGGAAGTTGGACTTTCCTACACGATAGCCGACCCGCGCGGCCTCCACGCCTTGTTCAGCTTGCGGCAACACGGTGGTCCGATACAGGACTGCCACCTCCCAACTAGCTCGGACCTTGGCCAGCAGATCCCGAATGTGAAAGCGAGTCATGTTTTCCAATGTGCGGAGGTCGGCGCGCGCGGCCGCCACCGCCGCGGCGGATTCCTGCACGGCAGCGTCGTACTTCGGCTTGGTCCAGAACGCGAAGGGGAGGTTGATCGACACCACCGCGCCGAACCCGTTGTTCGCCTGAAAGTTTTGAAAGCGCTGGACGCCCAGGTTGATGTCTGGGTAGTACTCGCGAAGCGCCAGCGCACGTGACTGCTCATTCCGTTGGACAGCCAGGTCGGCAGCTTTGAGCTCGGGTCTGGCGGTCGTCGCCGCCCGATAGAGGTCTTCAAGGTCCTGGTCGAACCGCCCCTCACGCGGTTCCTGTGGAGGCGCCAGCGGGAACCGTGGATCCCGATCCAGAAGCGTGTTCAGCTTGCCCTGGGCAGTGTCGCGGCGTTGTTCCAGGACAGGGAGTTGCTGGTGAAGGGTGGACAGCTCGACCTGCGCCTTGAGCACATCGACCTGGCTGCCTTTCCCTGCCCGGAACTTCGCGTTGGCGATCTCGAAAAACTGTTTGAGCAGGTCAATCTGCTCGTGGTGAATCTGGATTGCCTTATGCGAAAGGAACAGGTCGTAGTAGGCCTGCTTGAGGCGGGCGATGAGTTCCCGTTCCTTTGCGCGCAACGCCTGCTCTGTCATGTCAGCCGACCGACTGGCAACTTCTTCCTTCAGGGCGAGTTTTCCGGGAAAAGGGAATTTTTGGGACAGTCCGATGATGGTGTTCTCCGATCGGGCCAGGTTGAACGATTCGGGAGCGTTCCACCACTGGACTGACAGGGTCGGATCATCCAGCGACCGTGCCTGTGCGACCCGTTTCGCGACGGCTTCCCATTGCTTGCGTGCGGCTACAAGCTCAGGATTCCGAGCCAGTGCCTCTTGAACTAATTCCGGCAAACTCAGTGTCTTTCCTTTCAGGAGATCGGCTTCTTGCGCTCTCGATAGGGAAGCATTCAAGAGCGCCAAGCCTAAGACCGCAACGGTGAAACAACGGATTCGTGACGTGCATCTCATGTGAAGGTCCTCCTCTGGTTCCCCGCAGTCCGACAGATAGTCTGGAGATCTAATCGCGAGCGCCGAGAAAACCCGACGAGCGGACTGGACCGCTGAGACTCAGCACCGAACTGCAGAAGCTATGAAAAAGGATCGACTACGAGGAAAGAGCTTGGAGGATCAGATGCGAAGCACGGTGGTCTTTAGAAGGAGATCCTGTGGGGGGCCGTCCGCGGGATGATCACACAAGCGGCGGCTGTATGAGGTAAGGGAGAGCAGAGACTGCAAGGGGGTGTTTTCGGAATGGATCATCTGACAGTCAATGACTGGGTGAAGTACAACAGCTGACTGGACGCTCAGGGTCTTGAACGCATCGCAGACCTGGCGAGCCGGTTGTTCCTCCGGAGCTGAACATCCATTGCCTGACATTCCACTCGCTGTCCCGCCTGGGACGGGAATCGGAAGTATACAGGCATAGGCATTGAAGCTTAAACCAAGAAACAAAAAGACGAGTAGGTCTGCGAGAAAGACTTGCCCCTGCTTCACGGAACACCTCTTGCGGCCAACTTACTACTCAATCAATCTTCTGTCAATGTACTTGGAAGGGGGAATCCTTGCTCTAGGATTTCCTGAAGCTTAACATCCCTCAGCGCTGCGGCATACCCCAAAGGAACCGTCCGAAAACATGACATTTAAAAATACCATGCCAGGCCGCCCATCACAAACCTTGGATTCCCAGGCACGAAGTGGATGTCTGTCACGCCTGCCGCCTCATTCCTTAAACGCGACTCAAAGGCAAACACCGCCTGCTCCCACTTCGTATTGAGAATGTTCTGAACGAAGAGAAACGCTTCGAGCCTGCCATGTGAGAGCTTGACCGGAAGTTTGTACCGCGTGGACAGATCGACGTCCACCCATGATGGGGCTTTGAAGCTCCGATCCTCGATCAACGGCCGAACTCCGACATAAGTCGCTTGAAGTTGCGTGGTCAGTCCCTCCGGGTATCGCAGGATGACCGCCCCATAGGCGGTTAATTCCGGCGCCAAAGGAATCGCGTCGCCGTTCTTAAATTCCGCCTTCGTCCATGTAAAGCTTCCGTTCACGTACAGAGGCCCGACGACCTGCCCTCGCGCGGCCACCTCGATCCCTCGGCGGCGTGAAGGCCCACGAGTTTCCGTGGTTCCCTCGTCTCCCACAAATAACAGCTCGGATTGGAGGTCCACCGCCCATGCCGTGGCGATCAGTTCAATCCCGTCTGGTCCCCACGGTTTGGATCGAACCCCCACTTCGTAGGTTTTCGCTCGGGCGAACGGCGATGAGCCGGGAGCCACCGCAGAGCGCGCATCGTTGCTGTGAAATCCTTCGCCATAGTTGGCAAAAAACTCTGTATTGAACCAAGGCCCCAGGATGAGATTGGCCTTGGGCAGAATAAGGCCGGAGGAGGTTCTGCCTGCAGGTTGTTCCGGACAGTCAGGACAGCGGTTTCGTACGTCGAAGGTGAAGACTTCACTCCGCACCCCACCAGCCAACCGGAGCCACCGCGCCGGCTGAACCTCCGCTTTTAAGAATGGCGCATAGGAAGCTTCGAGAACATCGCTGTCTACAGTCGTGCCCAAGGAATTACGTGTCACCTGAGGTCCCAACCTCAAATGAATATCGTCGACGCGTGCTTGCACACCGGCCGTGACCACGCTGGGAATGCCTAAGACCTCCAAGTTTTGTCGCCATCCGGTATCTCCGCCATAGATCACCCGGCGGTCGGATTGCTGAAACCCATCTCCATTTTCGGGATCGTTTAAGAAGAAGGTGAAATTCGTAAAGAGATCAAATTTATAATACTGCCCATAAGCGTTGGCGAAGAATTGTCCGCCGGAGGTCGTATCCACATGATAGTTCAGGCGAGCCGTGCTTCGGATGGTTTTGCCTCCCTCTGATGGATCCACCGACCCGAAGCGATCGAGCGTGCCGTCGGTCACTGCACGAAGAGGAATTTCGCCGGACCCATTCCACTGTGCCTTATGAAAGGTGCCGGTGAGGCTCAACTCCGACCGGCTGGTCGGGTTCATCGTCGCCTTGCCCAGGACGTTCGCACGAAAGTACCGATTGTCGTTTTGAAACGGACCATTTGTGTAATAGCCTTCCACTGCAAACAGCGTCCGGACCTTGTCTTTGGTGGGAGAAAACATCAACAGATGACGTTGCGTATCAAATTGGCCGCCGGCTAACTGCACGACGCCTTCTTTCACCACTTCACGCGTCTTGAAGTTTATGGCGCCGGCCGTGGCAAAGTCGCCGAATTCCGGAAGATACGCTCCCTTAAATACGTCGAGCCCTTGAATCGTCTCGGGAATAATGAAATTCAGATCGGTATAGCCTTGGCCATGTGCGTGCGTGCGGAAATTAATCGGCATGCCGTCTGAAAAGAACGCCACGTCTGTGCCGTGGTCCGCATCGAAGCCACGCAGGAAGTATTGATCCGCTTTGCCGGCGCCACCGGAATGTTCGACGGCAACGAACCCCGGGATTAACCGCAGCACTTGCGCCGGTCGTCCTTGAGGCTGAAGCAAATACTCTTGATCCGGAATGAATTGTTGAGAGGAAGCCGCAACCGGCCGTTCCCCAAGCACGGACACCTCGGGAACGTCAACGGTAGGAGCATCAGGATCGTGTCCGAACGCAGTCGGTACGATGATGAAAGACACAAAGATGACGGAGACGACAGGACAAACGAAGGGACGCACCCACGACCCCCATTGGAACCGTGGGCATGAAGCCATACCCACGAATGTCTACTAGGTTGCAGTGGCAACCGGCCTAGACCTTCGTGGCCTGGCTGTTACGAGTGACTACACAGGCGAGCTTAGACCGATACTGCTGTCTGCAGAAGTGTTCTCACTCGCTGCAAGGTGTGACCGATCAAACTTTCAAGGGTCCGATCCTCTGCCCCCACCACTTCCACCCGTTCGCGATTCAGCGGGAGCAAGAGCTTGCGGCCGGGAGCTTTGAGCACGGCATGAGCAATTCCGAAAGTCACTTCACCAAGCATCGCGCCGGGAAGGATGACATTGAGCGAAGCAAGAATGACATCGACGGTAGGAACAATTCGCACAATGGCCTGCTCCCCTATGGACACATGAGTCGCGCCGGCATGCAGCATGGCCGCCGCGGCGGCGGCATTTGTGCCCAGGGCGATGATTTCGTGCGAGGGGTCGAGGCCGCCGCACCGCAACTCTTGAACAAGCCGCCTGCCGATTCCACCTCCGCGTCCATCGATCACGCACAGCCGCATGGTCAGCTCAAATTTTTCCCGGTGGTCGTCATGGTCAGCTTCCCATGCTTGACGCCCTTGGCGCTGACCAAGGCATCGGACACCTTTTTAATGTCCGAGCCCTTCCCTTTCACCACCAACACCTCTAAACAGTGATCGTGGTCGAGATGCACATGCATGCCCGAAAGAATCAGCCGGTGATACCGGTGCTGGATATCGGTCAATCGGTCGGTCAGGTCCGGAACGTGGTGGTCGTACACGAACGTAATCGTGCCGACCGTTTCCTTGTCCTCCTCCCACTCATGTCCCACTAAGTTGTCGCGAATCAAATCGCGCAACGCTTCCGATCGATTGGTGTAGTTCCGCCGCTGAATCAACCGATCGAAGTCATCCAGCAAATGATGATCCAACGACACGCCGAATCGAATGAGTTTTTTCACCGGTTGCCTTCCATAGTCGTGTTACGATTTTTTGTTTAATAGCACGCGAGATTCAGGCAAGTCAACACGCTGTCACCGTCTGGTTTGCCGAAAGCACTGTGTATGAATGGCGCGCGAGCCGTAAGGTCACCATGTATCAACGGCTTACCCGACCGTACGAGGAGGATTGAGAATTGAAGCCGAAACATCCTGTCTAGGCAGGACAGATGGTCGTCGGCATCGAGAAGGTGGACCGAAGAACTATGGACAGAGAAAAGGCCGTGATTGCCTTCTTGTCAAATCCTCCCGGAGGCTATGCCCTCACCCGTTGGATCCGATCTTCCGTCGCGGGATGCGAGGCAAAAAATCCGCCTTCCCCCGCACCTGCCGCCTGCATCAGCCAGGTCAAGGTGTTGGTCATCATCTGTTTGCCGTCGCGCCCGGTACGCTGAAGGAGTTCGGCTCCATGGCGATCGGCCGCATACTCGGCGTCTCGCCCATAGGGCCGTGCGACGAGCAAATCCCCTGCTAGGGGAACAAACCCGGAACCCGGAACCCCTAGCGCTTCGAGCAACACGGCAGCCACGGTCGTTCCGGCTCCAATGGTCTGCA
>JBQTHT010000138.1:0-6139 GCA_052389595.1 Nitrospiraceae bacterium | reverse complement strand
CGTGTAGTCCCGATTGTAGGCATAATCGAACTCGCCCCATCCGACGACCGTCCGGATGGCTTTCCCCGTTCCCAGATTTCGCTCCTGTCCATAGCGGAAAAACTCTACGCCTAGGGCCTGTCCGTAGGCAATCTCGCCCGTAAACTTCAGTTGCTTGGTAATAGGCAACGCCAACTCAGCACCCACCAGGTAAGAGTTGATGTCATTACCAGCAGGGATTCCCCCCGCTGTCGGTGCAGAACGGTAATGCCGAAACGCCGCGTTGAGCGCGACCATGACGCCTTGAAGATTGCCGGTGCCATTATAGCCGAAGCGTGTGCCCACATAGGGCATTTGCACCGGATCGTTAAAGGCGTTTTCTGAACAAGCAAATCCATTTCCTCCACAACTCCCAGGCGCCACGGCCCCGGCCCCGGCGCCTTGGAATGGGCGCCGTTGGGTCTGCGGCTGGATGGCCGACAAGCCACGCTCGAACCGCATCACCGTCAACAGTCCGTCAAAGTTATCGGAGAACTGGTGTTTGAGGGTTACCTGCGGGAGCCGCTGCCAAAGGTTTCCGTTATACCCCATGATCGAGAAGTCGATCAGATTTGGATGCAACCCCATGATAGGCGTCCAGTCCATCCCGGCCGTCAGGGTCGTCTTATTCTTGTTCGGAGAGTACTTGACGTTCGCTAACCGCAAACGCGGCGACAGGTTACCGGCGTTGTCGGTTTGGCTGTAGAAGTCCGCTTCGACCACACCCGTCAGTGTATGGGTTCCGTCCGTACGATCGGCCCGAACACCGAAGACACTGTAGCGGGGGTTCAAGGTTGAGGATGCGTTGCTGCTCTTCCCGGCTGCCGTGGCATAGCCATTGAATTGTCCGGGGTCGAGCGGATTGGTATTTCTATTGCTGTAAATAGCATCCAGTTCAATGCGCCCGTATGGCACGATGCTGCCCTTCCCTTGGGAAGAAAAGGTGGGTGAGACACATCCTCCGCAGATCACGGCCGGCGGGGTGTCCACCTCACGCGATTTGCGACCGGCTCCTGCCGCTTCCCCCGCGCTCTGGTCCTGTGCAAAGGCAGGCACTGTTGTGACGACGATCACTGCGATGAGCCCCGCGAGTAACATTCCTCCTGGCGCCTTCGCATTCATCCTGTCAGCCCTCCTGGTTTAAGAACGATTCGACTGCCCACGACCGGAGGGGTTGCCGCACCAATAAAAAAACGCCCTCCCGGCCCCGCCATTGGACCAAAAGGACGCCATTGTCCTTCGCTATGAATCGTGCACGGAAGCAGGACTCCCTTGTCCTGGTTCCTACGCAGTATGCTGGGGCACACTTATACGGAGGCATCCACTGCATGTCAAGAATATTTCTCGTGACGTGGGCCACTGCTAAGGCGCGGGGATGTTGCCTTCTTCACGGCTGTGCTACACTGCCACCGGCTTTGAGCATTCAGTTTTTCAACCGTACAGCAGGGACACCCGCCGTGCATCGCAGCTTCTGGATCTTGATCGGATATCTACTCATCAACGGCTGCGCCTCCGGACCAGAAGTCGATAGCACCATCCATCAAACAGACAAAGGCGCGGTGTATTTGGAGCGCATTGCGGACCGGTCCTTCCAAGCCGCCCACCCCATCAAGCTGGAACTCGTCACAGTTGCCCGCGTTCTGCACGGAGTGATGGTGAAGGATGAACAGGACTTTTTGCAGACCATGGTTGCCGGCACAGCATCGGTGTCGTCCGCCTTCTCAGACGAAGAGGTGGGATTTCTCGCACCCCTCATCGCCGAAGGCCTGACGAAAGCAGCCCCTGATCAACAAGTGGGTTTCCGGATCGTTCAAACCGGGGCGCCTGTCTATTCTCAAACAGTGGGAGGCGGTGTCGGCTCTTCTGAACCTCCCTTGCATCTTTCCCCGTCTGAAACCACCAGCGGTGCGGTTTATGCGTATGGACGTTCGTTGTACTTGACGATTACCCAGCTTCGGCATCGAGCTGAGCGTCCCGACACCATCAACATGGCGAACCGACGGCTGCCGGACCTCACCGGACTTGCCAAGCGCGACGTCCTGTTCTTGCCTGAGTCTGCGCGGCGACCGGATAGTTATCGTGGACAGAATTCAACCGACGCCACACTGGTGATCGACTACGAACTATTATCGGCGCTTCCGCTCTCGTCGACACCACCCGCTTCAGCGGCGCAATCCCAGGCACCCACAAAGAGTGATGGGCAATCTTTTTCCCCTGTTCAATCAATTACCGGGCCAGCGAAACCGCCCGAACCATCGGGTGCAGAGGCACAAGAACTACAAACCATCAAGGAACAGATCAACAAGAAGGATACGGAGGTGGAAGCCTTGCGAAAAGAACTTCAAGACATCAAACGACAATTGGCCGAACAGGAAGCTGAGCGGGACACTCTCAAACGGAAAGGGAAATCGGCTCCGAAACATCAGGAATCTGCCCGGTGATACACTTGATAGCTCACCTACAATGAGGGTGGAGTTCGCCGCCCTTTCACCCCTCACGCTCGCTGGCGTTCCGCTCGCTCTTCAATTTCACTCGCTAACAGGATGGCCTCCGCAATCTCGCGCATCGACTTGCGCAAATCCATACTCTGCCGTTGGATCAACCTAAACGCATCTTCCTCAGACAATTTCTTTGATCGCATCAAATAGCCCTTCGCCCGATCGAGCAACTTTCTGACGGCCAGCGCTTCCTGCATTTCAAACGACTTTTCCATGAGCGTCGTGTGTTCAATTGCAATGGCCGCCTGATTGGCAATCGCTTGGAGCAGCTTGACCTCTTCCGTGGAGAACTCATGCGACACGGACGTATAGCTATTGACGACCCCCACTGCCTTGTCCCGCATCATCATCGGCACAGAGAGGAGCGAGCAGAGTCCTTCTTTTCTCGCCATCTCGGGATACATATAGTCCTGCTCCTTGGTGACATCCGCGACAATGATGGGCCGACGTTCCTGGACCGCCCGACCACTGATGCTCTGTCCCATCTTCAAATTCGGTTTGCGACGATACTGTTCGCTGAGGCTTTGCGTGGCGACAATACGCAATTCACTCGTCGTGTCGTCAAGCAGCATGATAGAGCAAATCTTCGAGCTCATCATCTGGGCTGTCATCGTGACAATGAGTTGCAGCATATCGTCGATGAGTCGATTTGACGCGACCGTCTCAGAGACTTGGGAGAGCGTTTCCAATTGCAACCCTCTCCGTCTCGCCTGGTCATAGAGCCGAGCATTCTCTATCGCGCCTCCCACTTGATTGGCGATCGTCGACAGCAGCGCCAATTCATCGGCGCGATAGCGCTTCGATCGTTTGTGTTGTACGTTGATCACGCCTACGACTTCTTTCTTCGCCATAATCGGAACAGAGACAAATGCTTGATAACGGTCTTCCGGCAAGTTGTGAAAGAACTTAAACCTGGAGTCATCGCTGGCATTATTCGGAATAACGACACGTGTGCGTTCGCGCGCCACCCAGCCCGTGATGCCTTCCCCGAGTCCGATGGTAATGCGGCCGATGAGCTTGGGATGAGGATTTTTCGACGCGCGGAGGATCAGCTCGTCTTGGCTGTTCGAGAGCAAGTACAGGAGGCACGCATCCGCCTTCGTGACTTCGACCACGACTTCCACGATATGCTTGAGCACCGCCTCCAAATCCAAGGTATTGCTGATCGACTCGCTGATGCGGTGCAACACATCGACCTCGCGCAGCTTTTCCCGCAGCGCTTGTTCGAGTTGTGCGACGCGCGGCTGTCGTCTAGTTTCCATGCGGACGGCCCCTTCGCTTGGAGGATGGCGAAGGCTGACGCTCTTTCGAGTACAGTCTCACATTCTTTACCTGACGGAACATGCGTGGCCGCCGATCAATTCTTACCGGCTGTCGTAGACTCTGAAACCATCTCCGACAGATCTCTCGATCGAGAGGAGCGGTCACTACTTTCCCAATTCGCTCCGGCCAGACCCCGTATATTCGACCGTCGACGATTTTCTTATCATGCTGCATGACACCCCACAGAGCAGCGAACGTTACGGGCGGAAGCTGATCGCGCAAACCGGCCGCCCGGATCAACGCGCCGATTCTGTCTGCTACATCTTGCCCACACAGCCCTAGATGCCGAGCTAGTTCGGCTTCCTGTACCATACCGATGGCCACTGCTTCTCCATGAATCAACGTCCGATAGTATCCCAAAGACTCCAGGGCATGACCGATGGTATGGCCGAAATTCAGAATCCGCCTTCGGCCAGACTCGCGTTCATCCTCTCCCACCACGACCGCCTTGATCTCGCAGGACCGTTTGATGATCCGGGTCATCACATCCGGTGCAAGGGCTAGTATGGCACTCATCTGCCGCTCCAAATAGGAAAAGAACGTCTCATCTTCAATCACACCATACTTGATGACTTCAGCAAGCCCGGCGATCCATTCCCGCTTGGGAAGCGTGCGTAATATGTCCGGATCAATAAGCACCGCTCTGGGCTGGTGAAACGCTCCAATCAAATTCTTGCCTAAGGAATGATTAACCCCGGTCTTTCCCCCTACGCTGGAGTCAACTTGCGCAACCAAAGTCGTCGGCACTTGCACGTATGGTATTCCTCGTAAATACGTGGCCGCCGCGAATCCCGCCAGGTCGCCGACTACTCCGCCGCCAAGTGCAATCACGACCGATCGTCGCTCGCACCCCACCTGCACAAGTTTATCTAAGATATTCGTCAGCGAGCGCACGGTCTTGAATTGTTCGCCGGCAGACAAGACAATGGAGTAGTTCTCGTAGCCTTCCGCTTTGAGAGACCGCATAACTGGTCGAAGATACCTGGGAGCGACGTTTCGATCCGTGACGACAATTGCCTTTCCAGTCAATCCTAAGCGAGCCAGCCGTGGGCCGACCTCCCGAATAAGCCCGTTCTGGATCGAAATGTCGTAGCTACGCTCACCGAGCGAAACTTTCACGGACTGTTCGTCGGAGGATCCCATAGGACTACTGGAAAGTGTCACGGCTTACCGGTCTTGTGAATGGTCAAGCGACGAGACGGCCGAGTATAGACGTGCAGCTGATAGGAAATGGCGCTCAAGCGGGTGGGATGGTATCACACCGAAGGCACAAACTAAAAGGCTTTGACGTAAGCCTGATAGGCGTCAAAATTTCGCTTCATTTCTTCCAAACTATCTCCACCAAACTTCTCGATCATGGCGTTTGCCATCTCAAACGCCACCACGGCTTCGCCGACGACGCCGGCCGCCGGAACTGTACAAATATCCGATCGCTCCACCGTCGCCTCGAACGGCTCCTTGGTTTCTATGTCGACACTTTTTTTCGGGCTGTAGAGTGTGGAGATCGGCTTCATCGCTACACGAAGGACAATCGGCTGTCCATTCGTGATGCCACCTTCCAGGCCTCCGGCATTATTAGTCTTGCGAATGAACTCATGTTCGGTCTCACTGTAATAAATATCGTCATGAACTTCGGAACCAAACCGTCGTGCCGCCTCAAATCCCATCCCGATTTCAACCCCTTTCATCGCCTGGATACTCATCGCGGCCAAGGCTAAACGTGCGCTGAGTCGGCGATCCCATTGTGCATATGTCCCCAGTCCAATGGGCGAGTTGGTTACTACCACCTCGAAGACTCCACCCAAGGTGTCGCCGCGATGTTTCGCTGTTCGAATCTGTTCAACCATCTTGCCGCCGGCTTCATGATCAGGCGCACGAACATCCGAGGCCTCAGCCCGTTCATAGGATTCAACCGGGTCATGACCCCGCTGGGCCGTGATGCCGCCGATCTCCGTGGTGTAACTCACGACGCGCATTCCAAAGTGGCTCAACAGCGCCTTCGCCACGCCCCCGATCGCTACCCGAATCGCCGTCTCACGAGCGCTGGCCTTCTCCAGCACATTGCGAATATCTCGATGCCCGTATTTGATGGCCCCAACAAGATCGGCGTGTCCGGGACGCGGCCTTGTCACGACCTTCTCCATCGGGGTTGGTCCCGGTTCAACCGCCATCACTTCCTTCCAGTTCTCCCAATCCTTATTGGCGATCATTAATCCAAGGGGATTGCCGATCGTTTTCCCTTTGCGCACCCCGCAACCGAACTCAACCCGGTCTTCTTCAACGCGCATGCGACCACCCCG
>JBQTHT010000137.1:0-3765 GCA_052389595.1 Nitrospiraceae bacterium | reverse complement strand
TTATGGCGGGTCATGAGGCTGCGGAGCCGCGAGTATTCCCTCCGATTCGCATATTTAGTCTTGGCATACAACGCACAGAGAGCTGTTTGACTATCATGGAGATGGAGCACATCAGGGACCCATCGTTGGCGTTCATGGAGAAACCCTACCAGCTCGATGACAGCTCGACAAAAGAAGCTAAATCGCTGCAGGTTGTCGGGGTAATCTCGCCCGGATTCTTGATAGAGCCCAGACCGGTGAAAGAACGGATCATGCCGGATCGTCAGGACTCGACCAGTAGACGGCTCGCCATCAAGCAAGATACGGCTTTCTTCTACAATTGTCTCAATCGTCCCGCCAGCGATCGGCACCTTCAACCTGCCGAATTCCGTGAAACTGCCCGCCGTTCCATCTATTGATTGATAATGCGGAATCACCAGACGCACGTCATGACCTAGGCGGACGAGCTCTTGCGGTAGAGCACCCGCCACATCGGCCAATCCTCCCGTCTTGGCGTAGGGTACGGCCTCGGAGGAAACCATGAGGACCTTGAGGGGCTGAAAAGGAGTTTGGACGGATGGCATGGGACAGCTTAGTACGTCGGCATCGAGGTATGTCCGAGCGTTGATCTGAATTGCGCCTCATGCTTCCAGGTCTTACCTAGACGATGGATTTGCTCAGGGGTCAGTGCCTCGCGATACACCAGCCGATCCTCCAAAAACACCAGCAAATCCCCTCGATCGGCGTAAGCCAAAAACAGCGCATCGCCGGCGTCGACCCCATCGGCCCATTCCTGCGGAGATTGCTTGAGCTGAATGCGTGACAGTGGGACCAGCGTGCCATCTTCCGCAGTCAGGAATGGTGTGAATTCGACGTGAGCGTAGGTCGGTGACCCCCACGTTTCAGCAAAGGCACGTGGAGTGAGTTGATGGAGCAGTAGATCGTTGTTTGCAATTTTCTGTTTTTGTTCTTCCAGAGAAGGCAAGCTGTGGCAGGCAGCGATCACAGCGGCCAGGCAGTACAGCACAATCAGAGAAGGGCGAACGCGTACCATCAAGGCACGCCACAATCGCGGGCCCGCGGCAGCGATAGAAACGAACCCCCGGTAGCGTCGCGGCATTACAGTAGTCGCCTGCTTTTTGGCTGTGGCAGCTTTACCGGCTGGCAGATATCACATTGACATATTCGCCGGAGAAACGCGTATGAGTAGATACCGGTGCTATGGCCGTCACTCCATGTAAATTGCAGTGCGTACCGTCCGACAGATTCAATATCCTCGAGCATGATCAACATCGGCACATCATCCGGCTGAAGGCGCAATTGTCCGGTCCATTCGTCGGTACAGGCGGCGCAAGGACACTGTTGACGGAGGGAACGGACGGGATAAATTCCCTGATGTCCATCGCTCCACTCGATGCCCAAGACACCCTTCTCGATCCACTGCATGTCTCGGGGCTCGAGAATCGCCGAATTCATGAACAGCCGCTCCTCATACGGGACAGGGGACTGTTCAACACTATACAGGAGGCGTTACGAAGTCACAACGAAGGGTTAGACCAAGAAATTCACGGACGGCAGGCGTTTGCCGGCAACGACAGTCACATATCCTTCCACTGCGGCTTCTACTTCAGTCCGCACTTGCCCGACGGCATGGAGTCGACTCGCCACAGAGGGCGCCAGCCTCAATGCTTGCTGAATAAACGCCAGACTGCCTCGTGAGAGGGGAATGCACAGGGTGGATTGGCGACCCGCACAGATTCCGCAGATCACGCCTCCGGAGACTGGCGAGAAATGTGTTCCCCCGATCCATCGAGGTTTTCCGCACCCTGCGCAATGATCGGTTTGCGGCTTAAAGCCTGCCTGCCCCAACAGGCGAATCTGAAACAGCATCGTAGTCAACGCGGGATCACGGCAAGTGAGCAGTGACTGAAGCGCCGATTTGAGCGTGTCGAACAGACGCGGCTCCGGATCGCTGTCCGCAGTGACGGCCGCGACGAGATTGACCATGCGGGCCGCAGCGGACATCAGAGCCAGATCTTCACGAAGCTTCCCAAATGACTGGAGGAGATCAACTTGCAAGATGCGAAACAGGGAGTCCCCGGGCTTCTCAAACAGATTCAGGTGACATAACGCAAACGGCTCGAGCGTGCTACCGAACCGGCTCTTCATCCGTCTCGCGCCACGCGCCACGCCCCGCACCTTCCCGAGCTCGAGCGTGTAAAAGGTGACAATGCGATCTGCCTCTCCCCACTTGCGGCTTCTGAGCGTGATCGCAGTCGTTTTTACCAGAGGCATAGAAGCCGACTTGTGATCCAGGACTCGCTAGGAATTCGTTGGTGGCCGGCACAGCGGAGGAGCGCAAACCGAAAACACTTGTCGCAGGTTGCTCCACCGTTCAAATTCTTGCGGCGAAGCGCATAGGCACCGATACCGTTCGATTTGGCGCTTACCCACGGCCGGCATGGGGATGACCGGGACGTCTTTACCGGAGATAATCCAGAAACACGGTGGCCAGCACGAGATAGATCGTGATGCCGGTAATATCGTTCGCCGTGGTGACGAACGGCCCTGCAGCTACGGCAGGATCGACGCCCATGCGCTTGAGCACAATCGGCATGATCGTCGCCATACTGGTCGAGACCAAAAAGGCAATCATCAGAGAGATACCGACGACCATCCCGAGGAATACCTGATACCACAGCCATCCGACCACCGTCAGGATCACGCTGCACGCGATTCCCATGAGAATGGCGATGCGGATTTCTCGAAAACATACTTTCCAGACATCGGTCAATTCAATGGACCCGGTGGCCAACCCGCGGATGATGAGTGTCGAAGATTGCAATCCCACGTTTCCACCCATTGCGGCGATGACAGGAATGAAACTGACGATCGCCACGACCTCCTGGATAGTAAAGCGGAAGAACCAAAGAATTGCGCCGGACAGCAGGCTGCCGACAAGATTCGTGAAGAGCCAGGGAAGACGAACGCGAGCCGCGGCCACACTTGACGACCTGGTGACAGCCTCTTCCTCAATAGCCCCGGCCATCTTGAGCATGTCTTCGGTGGCTTCTTCTCGAATGACGTCCACCACGTCATCGACGGTGATAATGCCGACAAGCGTGCCGTCTTTCTCAACCACGGGAATGGCGAGCAAATTGTAGCTGGCAACTTGGCGCGCCACCTCTTCCTGATCCATGTCGACCGCGACGCTCATCACATCCCGGGTCATGATGTTCTTCAATGGTGTCGCGGGCGGCACCGTGATGAGCTGGCGAAGCGACAGAACACCGACTAAGCGCTCTTCCTTATCCGTCACATAAATATAAAAGACCATCTCCGTATCGGTTGCTTGCTGCAATCGGCGAATCGCTTCTTGGGCCGTGGCATCTTCAGGAAGGGAGAAAAACTCCGTGGTCATGATGCCGCCCGCGGTATCCTTCGGATATTTCAGCAGATCGGCGATCTCCGTGGAGTCCTCGGTCTTCATCAGCGCGAGGACTTCCTGCGCACGCTGTTCGGACAACACGCCTAAAATGTACGCGACGTCGTCGGAGGCCAAATCTTTGAGCAGCCAGGCCACATCCGACGGCGCAAGGTCGGCCAGCACCTGATTGATGCTGTCATTGTCGAGTTCGCTCAGCACCTGTCCCCGCTGAGTTTCCCCTCGGACGAGCTCGAACACAGTCCGCTTGTCTTTGGGTGAGGAGAGATGGACGATGACCTTTGCGATATCGGCTGGGTGCATGCGACTGAGCATTTTGGCGAGATTGGCGATTGCTCCGC
>JBQTHT010000136.1:0-11158 GCA_052389595.1 Nitrospiraceae bacterium | reverse complement strand
CGTCGGGGGGCAATCTTTCCCCGAGATACAGAAACCCGACGTGGAAGGCTGGTCGTGGAGCGTCACGACGGGAGATGGAGGTGTCGTGGACTGGATTCTCGGAGTCGGAGCTGAATACGATGCCGATCTGATCGTCATGACGACCGAAGGACACACCGGCCTGCTGGATCTTTTGCGCGGCAGCACCACGGAACGGGTCTTGCGAGGCGCGCGCTGTCCGCTGCTGGCCATCCCGGCCTAACTGGCTCACCCCCCTATGAAACCCCGATTATCCGGCGAACGAACGGGCTCAACCGCTTCGTCAGGCGCCTCGGGACCCATAGACTTGCGAAAAACGCGGCCACCGTTAGTGACGTAGGATTATGGCGCAGCAAATTCCACAGATAGCGAGCTACCCAGTCCCTCTCACCGTGGTGCGCTCTTTCTATGGCAGACTCGGAAACCACCGCAAGTTCTTCGCGGATACGCGCTTGGATCGTGGGCCGGTACTGCTGGTCCGCGACCCGTAAATGCTTTTTCCAGATCGTGACGTTGGCTTGAGCAAATCGGAACCGGGCCATATGCAGAGGGCCGGTATTGTTGGTGGGTCTGTAGCGCCATTTTGTGAGTCGTTGCTTAACGAAAGTGAGATCATAGGAGGCGGCAATTCTGAGCCACAGGTCATAGTCGCTCCCCCCGGGGAACGGTTCGAACAGGCCGATCGCATCCAGGGTCCACCTGGGTACCATCACCTGAGACGGCGTAGCGATGACGTTATAGCGAAGGAAATGCTCATAAAGCCGAGCGGTGAGCATTCCGTTCTCCTCAAGCTCTGCAGCCGGCTGACACCACAGAAGGGTATCGCTCAGGATGATACCGGTCAGATCGTCGAAGCGAACACCGTCCACGGCGATCAGGCCTGACCGCGGATTCCTCTGCGCCGCATCCACTTGAACAGCCAGTTTCTCCGGGTCCCAGAGATCGTCGCCATCGAGAAACGCAATGAACTCCCCTTGAGCCCGTGCCAATCCGTTATTCCTCGCGTAGGCTATTGCCCCTAGCTTTAATCCATGATTCGTATCATGCCGAATATAGATGACCCGACGGCCAAAAGCAGCAATACGTTCAGGTGTTTCATCGATCGAGGCATCATCGACGACAATGACCTCTATGTTCCGATAGGTTTGATTCAGGACGCTGGAGATAGTCTCCTTGATGCACCAGGCTTGGTTGTACGTTGGAATGACCACGCTGACTAATGGACCCATCGTTTGCGTCCCTGCGCTGATACCTACTGACTCACCGCCTCATCCACTCCCGAGAAACACGGTGAACCTGAACAGACCTGCACCAGCAATCCCCCTCTTGAGGGGACCCTCGTCCCTCGATCAGGCGACTGAAGCAGGATTGATTCTATTGCACATTTGATGAGATTGTAATGGCCATTCACGCGGACATTGAGCGGTTCATTCAATGCGCGATTTTGAATTCTTGTTGTATGCCACCGATACGGAGTTTATTAGATCGGCCGTCGCAGCCGGGGTTGACGGCGTCGTTATCGACTGGGAGCAGTTTGGCAGGCACGATCCTCGGAGCGTGGGCCGGGAGCTTATTTCCCACCGTGCGGTGGCCGACCTGCAGCGAGTCCGAGCGAGCACCGGCGCGCAGGTGGTTTGCCGGCTTAATCGGCCCGGCCCATGGACGGAGACGGAAGTCTCTCTCGCTCTCACGCATGGCGCCGACGCCCTTCTTTTGCCGATGGTGAGGGCAGCCGAAGAGGTCGAGGCCGCGCTACAGTGCGTCGCATGTCGGGTTCCATTG
This sequence comes from Nitrospiraceae bacterium, assembly GCA_052389595.1. Taxonomy (GTDB): domain Bacteria; phylum Nitrospirota; class Nitrospiria; order Nitrospirales; family Nitrospiraceae; genus JBQTHT01. Next base: position 9,358 of record JBQTHT010000136.1, on the reverse strand, counting down.
GGTATCGTAATCGAGACCCTTGAAGCCGTGCGGCTGGCTTCTCAACTGGCTCACCTGCCTGTATCGCGCGTTCATGTCGGCCTGCAGGACTTGTCGAAAGCGTGTGGAGGCCCACACATGTTCAGTCCATTGTTAGACGGCACAGTCGAACGACTCAGGTTGTATTTCACCGTCCCTGTCGGCTTCGGCAGCCTTACCTTGCCCGAGTTGGGGAATCCCGTGCCCTGTCGGTTACTGATTGGCGAGTTGACGCGGCTAAACTGCGGATTCAGTTTCTTGCGCAATTCCTTCCTTCAAGACATCAGAGATCGCCAGATAGCGGTTGAAGTTCCACGTTTGCGTCAGGCGCTCCACGATGCCTGTCTCCGGTCGCCCGAAGCGATAGCCCGCGACCGGCATGCGTTCGCGTCGGCGCTCGCGCCCTTTTCAGGCGTCGTGGCCTGAGTCCCCGCAAGGGTAGATGTGCTGTTTGATCGGCCGAACCTGATAAGCAGTCGGAATGATCCATGCGTGACACATATTTGGTATTCGGAAGTCCGCAGATCGAGTCAGCCGAGATAGAAGAGGTCATAGCCACGCTTCGATCCGGTTGGATCGGAACCGGTCCCAAAGCCGGACTGTTCGAACAGCGGTTTCAGGACTACGTGAAGGCCCCTCATGCAGTCGCGCTCAATTCCTGCACCGCCGCGCTCCACCTGTCCATGGTTGTAGCGGGTGTGGGTTCCGAAGATGAGATCATCACATCCTCTCTGACGTTTGCCGCAACAGGCAATGCTATTCTTCATGCCGGCGCTCGACCGGTCTTCGTTGACGTGGATCCTACCACCGGCAACATTGACCCGAGGCTCGTCGCTCAAGCCGTTACAAGGCGAACTCGCGCTTTGCTGCCGGTCCACTACGCAGGCCGCCCCTGCGATTTGGATCCTCTCCGCGAGATGGCCCGCCGGCATCATCTAGTGCTCATCGAAGATGCCTCTCATTGCATTGAAGGATGGTACAAGGGCCGCAAAATCGGTTCCATCGGCGATCTCACGTGCTTCTCCTTTTACGCCAGTAAAAACCTCACTACCGCGGAAGGTGGAATGGTGACGACAAACAATCCTGAGTACGCCGGGAAGGTTCGCAGCTACAGCTTGCACGGGCTGAGCACGGACGCGTGGAAACGATTCTCGGACGGAGGCTACAAACACTACGAGGTTATGTTTCCTGGCTACAAGTACAACATGACCGACATTCAGGCGAGTCTTGGACTCCATCAACTCGGCCGCCTCTCGGCAAATCTGGCTCGCCGAGAGTCAATTTGGGCGCAGTACGACAAAGCATTCGCGGAGTTGCCCATCCAGATCCCGGCTCCGGCCGAGCAGGACACCGTGCATGCTCGCCATCTCTATACAATTCTTATTGACGAGGAGAAGACCGGTCTATCGAGAGACGCCTTCATGCATGCGCTTCACCAGCGAAAAGTCGGCACCGGAGTCCATTATGTCCCGCTTCACCTCCATTCCTACTACCGACAGCGATTTGGGTTCCGCGTAGGCGATTTCCCACATGCTGAGCGAATCGGCCGGTGCACTGTGTCGCTGCCGCTCTCGCCGAAGTTGACGCAGGAAGATATCCATGACGTGATCGAAGCGGTCGGAGACGCGCTCGGAAGCGAGTGATGACACATAAGAAAGAGTAGACCATGGCGGAGCAGCGCATTCATAACAGGACCCGTCCTCGCTGGTTCTTGAATACGCCGTTGCTCCGTTGGCTTGATTCTGGATTCGTTTGTACGCAAGCCCGCATCTCTGACATTCCACCGCTTCCCGATCAACCATCGCCGGTCGTGCGCGAAATGGACATGCAGGATGCGGACGATATCCGGCTTTGGCTCGAAATTCATAACGATGCATTTCACCCGCCATGGAACCGCAAGGAGTATGACTACGTTATCTTGAATCATCCTACCAAACTCATTACGACCACGTATTTCATCATGGAAAATGGATCACCGATCGGCGCCGCGTCAGTCGGCGTCTACCGAAGAAATCCGGAGGTCGGAGTCGGACATTATCTTGGATTCAAGAAAGACGCCAGAAACCGCGGGTTAGGAAAGTGGATGACTCTTTTTCGCTATCATCAACTGAGGCCGCGAGGAATCTTTCTGTGTGAATCGGAAACACGCATGAGCCACGAGCGTTCGATATTGATTCACTTTGACTGTGGCTTTCGCCCGAAACTAGCCTTAGACTATTGGAACACGCCGCAGTCGGAATCCGCCGCGCTGCGGTTTCTTACCTCCCACCGTCTCACCAGGCTGTATCGCCGATGGAAACGTCATCGAATAAAGCCATAAGCCCCCAGCGGATCACGTCACCGTCGACCGTCCTCCATTTTGACTCACCGTCGGAGTTGTATGAATTGATGTACCTAGCAAACGAGGAGGAGTTACTCAAACAGATCAAAGCCTGCTGCGATCTCCAACGACGGGCAAGTGAGAAGATCATTGAACAATTCGTTCCTTACCCCAAGGCCAAAGACGAAGTTTCACCGGCCGCCCTGGAACTCTGGCTTCATTCCGGAAGAGATCGGAGCGATATTCGAACCAATCCCGACCTCTCAGATTGCATCGTGTTCCACACAACAGGATTTGACCACTCAGTACTACGAGAGGACATCGTGGTCGCGCGACAACGAGTCGACGCGATGATTGCAGAAAGCGTAACACGGCTGTTCGCCAATCGATCGGATCTGTCCGTCATGGTGAGTGGGCATTTCTTATATCCCCCGGGAGGCTACATGGGCTGGCATACGAATTCGCGTGTTCCCGGCTGGCGGTTTTATATCAACTATGCCGAGCAGGTCGGCAAATCATTCTTCCGCTACCGAGATCCTGCAACAGCTTCGGTCGTCACCGCAATGGACGAAAGATGGAACTTCCGATTGTTCAGAATCGACTCACAACATCCGCTGTGGCATGCCGTCTATTCCGACACCTATCGCTATAGCCTCGGCTACAGGATAGTGCGAAAGACTTAGCCGACCAGTCTCGCTCTCGACATGGTCGCTTCACGCGAGGCGCTTGTTCGAAGCAGCACGCCATTCTGAAAGACAACATGATTGTGCGGCGTTGCCGGCACACGAGGCCCCGGCAGAATGATGCCGACGAGATTCAAGGGATCCGCCGCTGAGAGACGGATGTCCTGGGCGGCCGTATTCGGCGCCGCGCTTTTTCGCATTGCCCGCAAGGACTCCACCGCTTCGGGAAGCGCGAACTGCTCACCGGTAAAGCCGCTGACAAAACGCCCCCCGCGAATTTCGCCTCGTAATTCAAGCCGGCGATATTGGACAAGCAGATCTCTCCAGGGCAGGCTCAGAGACTCTCTACCCAATAAATCACGAAAGACGACGCCATAGCGACGAAGTAATTGCCGGGCGACCTGCTCAGCCGTCGTCAAGGATTGAGGACTGAGGACTGAGAACTGAGAAGTGAGAAGTGAAGACTGAGGGCTGAAGGGGTTTCGCAATAATGACCATCGCCCGCCCGCATGACGAGGCCTCTTGCCACGATCACGGCTCCCTGCGCGACGCCGGCGAGGGTCCATGAGAGCCCGAAGATTATCGAACCCGTCAGCCGTCACTGAACCGGCGGCCACCAGTTCCCACAGGCCGTCCTCCACTTCCGCCGGCAGATGACCGGCGCCCTTCACCAGGTCGGCGAAAAAACTGGCGCCTCGTTCGGACAGATTGTTTCGAATGTCCTCGGCGATCTTGCTCAGGCCTGATCCCGGCATACGCGCATCGCCTCCTGCCCCTACACCAAAGGCCTCCAGTAACCACCCTGCCTCCTCGCGTGGAAAGAGGCTGATGGGAGCGGCGCTGGTCGGCACAATCCGTCGTCCCACCTCAGGCTCAGTTGACAGTCGGGGATGCGGCGTCAGTCTGCCCCATGAGACGGCGCCGCTCAAACACAGCCGATCAAGCAGTTCCGGTTCGTATTTGGAGAGACGCGCACGGAACAGGGATCGTTCCCATGCCGAGGCTCCCGCTTCATAGCCCGCTAACTGACGAACAATCTCGAGCAGCCCGGCTTCACCATGGAGACGGGACCCAGGCGAGACATGCTGCCACTTGAAAAGAAAGCGCATGAACTCGGCGGCAGTGACCGGCTCGATCTCCTTCCGTAATTTTCCGACCGTCAGTCGATGGATGCGAGCCAGAAGTCGCCGATGACACCACTCGACCGAATCAGGCACGGGGCGAGGGGCGTCGGGCGAGGGGACGGACTTTTCTTCTGAACCGCTGGCCTCTGGCCTCTCGCCTCTCGCCTGGCCGTTAGGTCGGAACTGGCCGCGAAGGACTTGGCCCTGGGATTCGAGCTGGAGTAGAGCGGTGTGGATGTCTTGCGTGGAGAGAGAGCACTCCGCGGCGAGCTCCTCTGCCGTGATCGGACCAATCGATTCCATCCAGCCTTGGACGACGGTCAAGATGGCCTCGCTGCGTTCAGGCACAGCGTGCGAATTTCCTTCAACGGGCGGTCGGATGTCGATTTCTGGAAAAAGCGCCCGCACCAACGAGAATCGCTCGACAGCGGCCCAGCCTCTTGCCTCCTGCTGCTCACTCCTCGGTCCGTTTCCCCTCGCCTCGAGCCCCTTGCCTCTCGCCAGTATTTCAACAGCTCGTCCAGCCTCAATAAGGGTCGGCAAGAACGTCTCCCATGCCGACGCCCGACCGCGGGGGACCCAGATCAGCGTGAGAAGCGCATTGTGCAACTCGTCCGCATCACGCACCACGGGCCACGACTCTTCCACCACCTCCTCGATGGCGGCCGGATCGAGCGCGCCGACCTCGCCGGCGAGCTCAGGCGGTAAGCTGCGCCGCATCTCCACCGCGCGTGCCCGACGTTCTTCCAACGGCGCATCGTCCAGGAACGCATAGGGATTTGCGTTCAGAATCTCGTGCGAGAAGAGGGACGGCAGCGGCGTATCCACCGCCATACAGCGAATCTCCCCCTGTTCGATCCGCTGCAGCAAGATCGTGAGGCCTTCAAGGTCCATCGCCTCAGTAAGACAATCGCGCAGCGTTTCCTTGACCAACGGATGATCCGGAATTTCGCGATCGGCGCGCTCGCCGATGCGATTATCCCGGCAGGCAATTGCATCGGGAAACACGGCGGCCAGCAAGTCCTCGGCTCGCATCCGTTGGATCTGCGGAGGAATCTTCTTCCCTTTCGCAAAGCGCAACAACGCCAGGGACCGAGCGGCATTCCAGCGCCAGCGGGTGGTGAACATCGGCGCCACCAGCACCGCTTGAATGAGCGTTTCACGAACGGTCTTCGCGTGCAAGAAACCGAACACCGCCTCGAGGGGAAAACTGTGTTTCTCTCCTAACGAGATCACGATGCCGTTGTCCGTCGCTGCCGCCTGCAACTCGAAATCGAACGTGACGCAAAAGCGTTTGCGGAGCGCGAGTCCCCATGCGCGATTGATGCGCCCGCCGAACGGCGCATGAATCACCAGTTGCATCCCGCCGCTTTCGTCGAAAAATCGCTCGGCCACGATTGTCTGTAACGTCGGCACGGTCCCCAACACGGCGCGGCCCGCCGACACATAGGCCACCGCCTGCTCCGCGCCGCGCCGGTCCAATCCACATTCGGATTGAAGCCACTCGATCGAGGAGGACTGAGGACTGAGGGCTGAGGACGGAGGTTCTTGAGTCATTCTGTCGATCTGCTCTCTGAGCTCAGCTACAGCGGCGGACAGTTCGGCCGTGCGCGACGGCGCTTCGCCGCGCCAAAATGGAATGTTGGGAGACGCGCCGTGGGCGTCTTCAACTCGCACCTTGCCCATCTCGACACCCTTGATCCGCCAGGAAGCATTGCCCAGCAACATGATGTCGCCGGCCAAGCTCTCCACCGCAAAGTCTTCGTCCACGGACCCGACGATTGTCCCATCCGGTTCAGCCACCACAGCGTAGTTGGCGGTGTCCGGGATGGCCCCACCTGTAGTAATCGCAGCCAAGCGGGCCCCGCGTCTTCCTTTCAGACGCCGATTGATCCGGTCATGATGGAGATACGCCTGCCCGCGTCCACGGCTCGTAGCGATACCTTCCGCCAGCATTTTCAGCACCTCGTCGAATTCCTCGCGACCCAATGCGCTATAGGCAAATGCCCGTCGAACCAGCGCGAACAGATCGTCTTCCGCCCAGGTCTGGGTCGCCGCGGCCGCTACGATCTGTTGCGAGAGAATATCCAGCGGCGCGGGCGGTATTTCGATACGGTCCAACAGGCCGGACCGGATCGCTCTGATCAGCGCGGCGCACTCGATCAATTCATCACGCGTCGTCGCGAACAGCCGCCCCTTTGGAATCGCTTTGATCCAATGCCCGGCGCGCCCTATCCGCTGGAGGCCTGTCGCAATGGCGCGCGGCGAGCCGATTTGGCACACGAGATCCACGGCGCCGACGTCGATCCCGAGTTCTAACGATGCCGTCGCCACGACCACCCGAGTTTTGCCGCTCTTCAATCGCTCCTCTGCCGACAGGCGTAGGTGACGCGAGAGACTGCCGTGGTGTGCGGCCACGCTTTCAGCGCCCAAGTCCTGCAATCGCTCTTCCAGATGATGCGCCACCCGCTCGGCGAGTCGTCGCGTGTTGACGAAGATCAAAGTCGACCGATGCGCCCGAACCAATTCGGCGGCCCGATCGTAAATATCGCTCCAGACCGCATTCGTGGCGACCGCGCTCAATTCGTCCTTCGGAACTTCGACCGCTATATCCATTTCACGCCTGTGTCCGACATCGATAACGCGGGGCAGTGCGCGCTGACCCATGAGGAACTTCGCCACGGTCTCGATCGGCCGTTGTGTCGCGGACAATCCCACCCGGATCGGCTTCGCGATGGTCAAGGCTTCCAGCCGCTCGAGCGACAGCGACAAATGCGCTCCCCGCTTGTTCGGGGCCACCGCGTGAATCTCGTCTATGATGACGGTCCGCACCGTCTGCAACAGCCGGCGGCTTTTTTCCGCCGTGAGCAGAATGAACAGCGATTCGGGCGTCGTGATCAGAATATGCGGCGGACGTCGGAGCATCTGCTGTCGCTCCAGCATCGGGGTATCACCCGTACGGACTAATACTCGTAGTTCAGGCATCAAGAGGCCGGCCTGCAGCGCCGCATCTCCGATTTCAACCAGCGGCTGTTGAAGATTCTTCTGGATGTCGTTGCTGAGCGCTTTCAACGGAGACACGTAGAGGATCTGCGTGCGGTCGTCCAATTCACGCGCCAGCGCTTGTTTGAAAAGGCTATCGATGCAGGAGAGAAACGCGGCCAACGTCTTTCCCGATCCGGTCGGCGCGGCGATAAGGACATCGGACCCGGACTGGATCACCGGCCAACTTTGAGCCTGCACATTCGTCGGCGACCCAAAGCGACCGCGAAACCATTCCGCAATAATGGGATGGAATTGAGCGAGCGGCATGCCGATCAGATATTACCATGCGCACGCGGGTCGGCTCCAGATGAGAGGAGGTGAGAGGCGGCAACGAACGATCAGTTCCGAGTGCACGGAGCGTTCACGGCATGGCCCTCACATAAATGTCCGACGGTGCGACTGCGCCGGGGACAAGATTGGTTGCCGAAGAAAGAAAGACGACGAAGCGACCGTCTGAATTGGTGGACGGTGTGTCGCTCGCTCCGTTACCGGTTAGGTTGGCATTGTCCTTCGAAACTAGGCTCGTCTGATTTGCCTGCAGGTCACGCGAATAGATTTGCTGGCCGGCCACCGCCGGGATACCGGGAGCCAGTAAATTAGTCGCCAACGAGGTGAAGGCGACGAAGCGACCATCCTCACTGATCGAGGGTGTTCTGCTGAGACCGTTGCCGGGATTGGAAGGTGTGTTGTTATCGACGGACAGCAAGATGGTCTGATTGGTCTGTCGATCCCGGGCGTAGATCTGCTGGCCGGCGACGACAGGCCCACCCGGAGCCAGCAGATTGGTCGCTGAAGAATCGAAGGCGACAAAGCGGCCATCGTTGCTGACCCTAGGACCGTTGGTAAATCCATTGCCTGGATTGGAAGGGCTATTGTTGTCGGAGGACACGAGGCTCGTCTGATTGATCTGCCGATCCCGCATATAAATCTGTTGCCCGGCAGGTAACGCAGGAATGACCGGCGCCAACAGATTCGTTGCCTGTGAGACGAACGCGACAAACCGGCCGTCCACGCTCAGAGTCGGCGCCGAACTGACTCCGTTCCCTGGAGCGGCTAACGCGTTGTCGGCGGATACGAGAGTCGTCTGGTTGGTCTGCCGATCCCGCACGTAGATCTGTTGGCCGGCAGGCAGCGCGGGAATGCCCGGCCCTAACAGATTCGTCGCTTGTGAGACAAACGCGACAACCCGGCCATCGGAACTGACGGCCGGTGTCGAGCTGACTCCGTTGCCTGGATTCGCGACGACATTGTTGTCCGAGGACACCAGAGTTGTCCGGCCCGTTTGGAGGTCTCGCACATAGACCTGTTGACCGGACACGCCTCCGACCAAATTTGTGGCCAATGACACAAAGACAATGATTCGACCATCAGTACTGATCGAAGGAGCACTACTGGCTCCGTTCCCAGGGTTTGTCGCGCCGGTGCTATCCCGTGAAACCAGACTGATTTGGCCGGTCTGACGATCATGGACATAGATTTGCTGGCTGGACACGCCTGGGACGAGGTTGGTTGCCGACGAAACAAATGCGATGAAGCGACCATCTGAATTTATCGAGGGAGTCTCACTGGCTCCATTACCAGTCGTTCCATTGCCGTCGACCGACACTCGATCAGTTCGCGGACGGATGACAAGGATGATCGAACCATTGGCGGTGTTCGATACTGCATCTCTCACTTGGACAGCAAGAGTTGAGTTCCCCGCTGTCGTGGGCGTGCCACTCAGTTGGCCTGTCGTGCTGGTGAGTGTGAGCCCGGCCGGTAATGGAGTTGAACCAGGAGCGAGGCTCCAGGTAAACGGGGGCGTGCCTCCCGTTGCCGATAGGGTCGATGAGTAGATATTGCCGACAACGCCAAAGGAAGCCGAGGTAGTTTGGACGGCCAGGCTACCGCTCCCACTCCCGCCGCCGCCACCTCCTCCCTGATCTGCACAAGCGGTGAGAAAGATCCCCGCCGATACAACCATGAAAGCGGCTGCGGTACCACGTCTCCTTCGCATGACATGGCTCCGATTGTTGTCCTGAGCCAGTTTGCCTGGTCAGGACGGAAGATGGTTATATCAAGTACAATCGCTGAAACCAAGGGGGATGTCCGTGATACCCCGTCCCTGGCCGCCCTCTAAGAGCTCTATGGAGTCATCTTCGGATCAAGGCAAGCAGCTTGTCATTGTA
>JBQTHT010000135.1:0-5969 GCA_052389595.1 Nitrospiraceae bacterium | reverse complement strand
CCTGGGGAGAATTGGGATGAACCGCAACAGTAGCCAATTGCCGCTGGCTTCGTCAAGGAGACAATCTGGGTGCCTCTCTAGCGGCTGGCGTCTGTTGCGTCATTAGTGTCGTTGCGTCTCTAGCGTCTATGTGTCTATCGAAGCCGAATCCTCGACGCAAGCGACGCTAATAACGCAGGTGACACAGGCCACTTAGAACTCAATCGCCAGGCTGGTCCAGAGTAGATGGTTGTTCGCTGTCAGGTTGGGGGTAAACGTCTCGACAAAGGGATTGATATTCGTGATCTGCCCGGGATTATTCAACCGCTGATAAGTGTACCCGACGGTGAACTGCGTCTGCCGGGAGATCCACCACGTTAAATCGATGGCGACCTCCCGTTTCCTCTCATGTACGGGCTGTCCCCTATCACGCTCTTGCCAGTTGAAGTTGGTACCGAGCTGCACATTCTCTGTCAGATACCGGGTGGAGCGAATGAAAAAATCGATACCGTCCGTTCCCATATGATGGCCTAGCGGAAACCCTCGGTAGCGCATCCCGCTCGTATAGGTCCCGTTGTTGTACCACACTTGCGTGAGCTCGGGACTGCGACGGCGACCTAGATCTGTGTCCGCATACTCGATCCGCAAGTCCATCGTGTCGCCGGCGATGAGTTGAGGAATATAGATTCCTCCGAGTACCGCGGCCCGGCTTGGGAGCGGGAATTGAGACCATTTATCCTCGGACCCCAGTTCGCCATAGAGCTGCATTCCCGTCGGGAACGGAAGTAGATAGGGAATGCGGGGAACCTTGGCCCTGAACTCAACCATCACCTGCTCGTTGACCTCCTGAGCCCCTGGCCGGTTGGCCGATTTGAAATACGCGTCCCACACGGCTTGGGGAAAATTCTGGTCCCGCCCTTCACCGTTAAATTGCGTCAGACGTGTAATGCCCAATTCCAGCCAGGTCGTAGGCAGGTAGCTGATGCGAAGCCCGAAGACCTTGGCGCGACGAAAATCCCGGTCGCGCTCTAACTGCGCGAGGAAGGATTGCACCTTCCAGTGGCCCAGTTCACGGAAAATCCAGGGAAGCTGGAAGGCCTCGTCGCTTCCCAACCTGATCATGTCCATCGGAAACGCGTGATCGGTGAGCAGCAACGAGCCGTGATAGCCAGGTCCCCACCATTGTGTGCCGCGCCCCGCCTCCAAGGCGATATTGAAGTAGCTGAGCTTGAGCATGAACTCCCGCAGGTAGAAATTCTGGCTGTTATTCGTCGCTCCAATGCCGAGAATGTGGCGGTTGCTGATAAACTTGGGTTGCACGGTCAACGCGGCCCAGTCGTTTACTTCCACCCATCCCCGCACATCGGTCTGGTTCTGGACACCATTGACGTAGTACTCCCCTCCTCGGTTCTCGCGAAACCGCACGGTTTGCCCGCCGCCGACGGAAGAGCCGTCAACCTCCGTCGTGACGCGCGCACCATAACGTAGGAATCCAAGAGTGTTCCCGGCAGAGCCTTTCACGACGCCCTTCGCCGCCAGCTCCGGACCAAACTCCTTCACCAGGCGATCCAAGAGAGGCTCGGCAATCGCTTCGCGACCATCGAGCGGTACCTGATCGGCTCGAACTCGTTCCACGGCCCGAGCCACATACTTCGCCGCTTCCTTCCGGCTATAAGGCTTCGTCACCACCATCGCGCTGTCGATCACGCCCAAGGCAGTGAGCCGTTCGATCGCTTCATACGCCCAGTGATGGAGGGGGAGATTAACGGAGGCGTGGGCGACGCCATACGGCACGAACATCCACAGATTCAGAATGACAGCTAGCTGCAGCAGCAGGCACCGGACTTGTTTCAATCGGTGCTTCAAGAAGCTCGTTTCGTTCATGGTTTCAGAGTTAGGGGTTACATCGCTGAAGGTGGGGCTAGACTCTCGAGGAAGGGACGAGGTGGGGGCGCAGCATAAATTAGCGCCTAACTTCTAAATGGTAAGCATGGGATAAGCGCAAAGATCGTCTGTTCTTTTAGAGACGGGACCAAGCATGGCGATCACAATTTCAGGCATAAAAGGCTCGAATTGTTCGACTCACGTAATCAACCTGGTCGTCAGACAGCTCCGTGTGTAGCGGTAACATTAAAACTTCGCGGAACAACTGATCGGTTCTGGGCAGGTAAAAGTGGGACAATCCGAGAGCCTTGAATTGGTGGACTCCCCTTCCTCCCCAGGAAATAAGTATCTCTATACCTTGTTGTTTGAGATATGAGACCAGGCGATCACGATCCTGTGCTTCGACTTCATAATTTTGAAACACATCGTGATACGGGCCATCATTCATCGGCGGAGGTGGAAGCCGTAATTGCCTGAGGCCCGACAAGCTACTATGATAGCGTCTTGCAAGTTCTCGTCGTCGCTGAATCCATTCCGGAAGTTGTTTCAATTTGAGGTCGAGCAGCGCGGCTTGTAAATTGTCTAACCGACAATTGAACGACCAGCCGGCAATATCTCCATCCGGCGTGCGACCGTGATCGCGGAGACGTGTCACTTTTTCCGCGAGCTCCTCGCTATTCGTCACAATCGCTCCCCCGTCGCCATACGCACCTAACAGTTTGGCCGGATAAAAACTAAAGCAACCGGCAAGACCGAACGAGCCGCCGCGCTTGCCCCCGAATGATCCTCCTAGGGCCTGAGCTGAGTCTTCAATTACAAGCAACCCACGTTCCTCAGAAATAGTCATGAGTTGTTCCATGTCGCAGAGGCGCCCATTCAGGTGCACGGGCACGATTGCTTTCGTTCGCGGGGTGATCGCTGCCCGAACCAACTCGACACTCATATTATGATCTTCCCCAATATCGACTAAGACCGGTGTCGCGCCCGTGTGATGGATGGCCGCTACAGTCGCCACAAACGTATGGGAGACTGTGATGACTTCATCGCCTGGACCAATACCGGCCGCCCGGAATGACAGGTGAAGCGCATCAGTGCAGTTGCTCGTGCCAACCGCAAAGCGGGTACCCACAAACTGCGCGAGGTGAGACTCGAAGTCCCGTAACTGCTGGCGAAGCATCAGATCGCCGTGCTCGAGCAACGTCCGCACCGTGTCCATAATGTCGGACCCCATCTTCTTAAACTGGGATGGGTAATCAATAAACCGCACCTTCCATTCCATCAGTCTCTCCTGTGGGTCAGACAAACCGGTAACGCGAATGACAACACTCAGCGGCAGACGAGCTCGAGGATCGGCTTGAGGGTATTGACGATCCCGTCCACACTCAATCCATGGACGGCTTGCATATATTCTTGGTCTCCAACGTGGGAAGAAAACTCTGAAGGTAGCCCAATCCGCTTAAACGGCACACGCAGCTCTCCTGATTCTGCAAGGACTTCCGCGACCGCTCCTCCGAGCCCACCAATCACGCTGTGTTCTTCAAGTGTGACGATCGCTTGTGTTTCTAGTGCCGCGGAAAACAAGGCTTCCATGTCGATCGGTTTTAGCGTGTGCATACTGAGCACACGTGCCTCTATGTTCAAATCTCGTAACAGCTCGCCGACTTGCACCGCAATGGGCAACATGCCTCCCGTTGAGATAAGCGTAAGGTCCCTGCCTTCGCGAACCGTGATGGCTTTACCAAGAGCAACCTCGACACCGGCTTTATGAACAGTGGGTTCCCCGGCACGCCCCAATCTCAAGTAGCATGGCCCCGGCTCACGGAGAACTGCTCGAGTGAGAAACTTGGTCTCGACCGGATCGCCTGGAGCAATGACGGTCATGTGAGGAAGCGCGCGCATGATGGCCAAGTCTTCGGTCGCATGGTGGGTCATCCCCAGCGAACCATACACGTACCCGCCACCGACGGCGACGATCTTGACGTCAGCGTGGTGATAACAAATGTCGTTGCGAATTTGCTCGAGACAACGGAAGGTTGGAAAGTTCCCAATAGAATAGGTGAACACAACCTTGCCGCTGAGTGCTATCCCAGCAGCAATGCCGGTCATATTCTGCTCTGCGACGCCGGCGTTGAGGAACCGATCGGGGAATCGTGTCGCAAAAGGCTCGACGACTCCAAATCCGATGTCGCCGACGACGAGATGTACCCGAGCGTCCTCTTCGGCCATTTCCAGCAGGGTTCGAAAGAACGCGGTCCTCATACTCCGGCTTCCAACTCCTGCAGCGCTCGGAGATATTCTTGCTGATTCGCCGCTCGGTAATGCCAGAGAATTTGATTCTCCATGAAACTAACACCCTTACCCTTGACCGTGTTCGCGATGATGCAGCTCGGTCGACCTCTCGTGAAGGGAACGCTGCGGAGGGTTCGGTCGATCTGGTTCAGATCATGCCCGTCAATCGTTCGAACGTTCCAACCAAAGGCTTCCCATTTCGCGGCAAGGGGATCCAGATCTAAGATGTCTTTCACGGCCCCCAGGCTTTGGATCTTATTGTAATCAACGATGGCAATGAGATTGTCGAGTTTGTGGTGGGGCGCGAGCAGCACAGCCTCCCACAGAGATCCTTCATCGCACTCCCCGTCACTGAGCAAGACAAACACCCGATGAGACCGTTGTTCGCGCTTAGCCACGAGCGACATTCCGCAAGCAATGGAGAGTCCGTGGCCCAGCGCGCCCGTGGAGACTTCGATTCCGGGAATACCGTGATTCGTAACGTGTCCTGGCAGACGAGACCCATTCTGATAGAAGTTGTCGAGCCAGGTCAGGGGGAAAAATCCTCGCTCGGCAAGAACCGCATAGAGTCCGGCACACCCGTGGCCCTTGCTCAAGATGAAGCGATCTCGATCCGGCCAATCCGGATTTTTTGGATCGACCTGCAAGACATCGCTGTAGAGAACCGCCAGCAGATCGGCCATGGAGAATGATGTGCCCACGTGTGAACTTTTCGCGCGATGGGTCATCCGCAAGACGTGTTGCCGGATTTTCTTGGCGACCATACGACAAGATGTTGTGTCGCGAGGTTGAACCTGATTACTGCAGGCGTCTCTGAAAATGATTTTTGCCATGTCAGAGAATCGCGTAAGCAATGTAAGGATCCCACTCAAGTCGCCGCAATTCTAGATGCCTAATCCCGACAGTTTCAAATAGCGCAAGGGTTTCACCCGGCCAGATGGGGTTGTCCAGCTCATCAAACACCAGCACTGATCCCTTCGGCATCCGAGGAAGAAATCCTTCAAGGGCAGCCTTGGTTGGCTCGAATAGGTCACAATCGAGGAACAGGAGACTGACCACAAGATGCGGATGGGTCTGGGTAAATTCAGGAATGGTTTTGCACATGTCGCCACGAATCAGCTCGACCTTGGGGATGTGGCCAAGGAAACGATCTTGATCGTACTCATGGATCAACTGAGTCAGCTCATCATAGGAATTACTATGAAGATCGCCGGTCTTCGTGTTCGTCGATGGGCTCTGATCTTTTGCGCCGACAGCAGGAAAGCCGTCGAAAGAATCAAACCCATAAATGCGGCGAGTGAGATTCTCCGGCTCAAGAATGGCGCTGAGCTTGGCCCAGCTCATGAGCCCAAATCCTCGATAAACGCCACATTCCACTACAGAACCTTTAACCGGCAGGGCGAGTTTAAACACCTCGTACATCGCGAGGAATCGTTTGAGGTGCTGGCGGCGAACATATTTCGGAAAGTGTTCGAGCTTGAGTTCGACGCTGTCCGGATTCGCGAGAAAGATCTGTTCGATATTCTTCCCGACCTGTTTCTCGCTATCGGTGCGGAAGATGCCGCGCACGGCATTGACTCCTACTAACGAGGAAGCGCCGTCTGATGAGACTGTTCAGGCATACGCGTGAGATGCGGCAGACACCACCTAGGATCTACACCGAATATTGCCCCCACTGTCGCCACGATAATCTTGACGTCAGTCCAAAGACAAGCCTGGGAAACATACGCAAGCCCAAGCCGAACCTTTTCGGGGTGGATCTTCTTAAAGTAATCCTGGTCGGGATCGGCGCTTCCGCGCAGAATTTCGCCTTCGTT
>JBQTHT010000134.1:0-3116 GCA_052389595.1 Nitrospiraceae bacterium | reverse complement strand
GTCCCATGCGGCAGCACGGTCATTCCTCTCACCATCTGATCGGAACGCTTGGTATCGATAACCAACCGGATGGACAAATCGACGGACTCGTCAAACTTCGCAAAGGCTGCTTGCTTGACGACACCGACCGCTTCCTTGAGTCCGTAGAGCCGCGCCTCAACTTTGCCTTGCGCCGCTGTCATTTTCTTTCCCATACAACTCCTTCTTCAGATCACTACCCTTGGATCAGCACGCCCATGCTACGGGCCGTCCCTTCAATGATCTTGATGGC
Source organism: Nitrospiraceae bacterium (assembly GCA_052389595.1). GTDB lineage: Bacteria > Nitrospirota > Nitrospiria > Nitrospirales > Nitrospiraceae > JBQTHT01. Next base: position 2,845 of record JBQTHT010000134.1, on the reverse strand, counting down.
GCCATCGAGGTCGGCCGCATTCAGATCAGTCATTTTCTTTTGGGCAATCTCCCGCACCTGAGTTCTTGAAATCTTTCCGACTTTGTCCTTGTGCGGAATCCCGGACCCCTTGATGATGCCGGCGGCCTTTTTTAGAAGGTCGGAAGCCGGCGGGGTTTTCGTCACGAACGTAAAGGTCCGATCCTTATAGACGGTGATCACGACGGGAATGATGCTGTCCCCTTCCTTCTGCGTTCGCGCATTGAACTGTTTGCAAAATTCCATGATATTGACGCCGTGCTGCCCTAACGAAGGACCGACAGGGGGAGCCGGGTTCGCTTTGCCCGCTGGAATTTGCAATTTAATCTGCGCCGAGACTTCCTTTGCCATGCGTCACTCCGTTCATTCTCTAAATGCGTTCTACTTGCAAGAACCCCAACTCCACGGGAGTCGATCGGCCAAAGATGCTGACGAATACCTTGACCCGACTGTGATCGGTATCGACTTCATCGACCAACCCGTTAAATCCCAAGAAGGGTCCGTCAACGATGCGGACATTGTCTCCCTTAATAAACCTGATTTGCTCGCGAGGCCCCGCGGTTCCTGCATCCACTTGTTTAAGCAACGATTCCACTTCGTCGACCGACAGCGGAGTCGGCTGCGCTCCGCCACCGACAAAGCCGGTGACTTTAGGAGTGTCTTTAATCATTTGCAAGGTGTCATCGGCGAGGGGTGTTTCCAGCTCAACCAAGACGTAGCCCGGGAAAAACTTCCGTCGAGACGTTCGACGCTTGCCATCTTTAATCTCAATCACATCCTCGGTCGGCACCAACACTTGCCCCATTTTGTCTACCAGCCCCATTTGATTGGCCCGCTCCACAAGACTAGTCTTGACCCGCCCTTCAAATCCCGCGTAGGTATGAATCACATACCAGTTCTTATTCATCATCACCCCTTAGACACCACTTCACCCACCAGACCGCGCAAACCCATCAGATGATCTTGCCCACCAGCCAGACCAGAAAGGAATCCACCACCGAGAGGTACACCGACATGATGATGCAAAAGACCACGACGACGGTCGTCGATCCGATCGTTTCGCTTTTCGAGGGAAATGACACCTTCTTAAATTCTCCGCGAACATCCGTCAGAAATTCCTTCGTGTTGTTCCAAAGTTTTGCGAACATGCGTGACACTCCTCAAAAGACTTCTTCCTGTCGCCACATCATGAGCGATCAGAGGTCAATAAGCTCAGTTTGGCAGGGGCACCAGGAATCGAACCCGGACCTTCGGTTTTGGAGACCGACGTGCTAGCCGTTGAACACTATGCCCCTCTCCTTAGTTTTGAGTTGAGCGTTCTGAGCTTTGAGTTTTCGACAACAACTCAGCGCTCAGAACTCAAAACTCACAACTCTATTTCACCTCTTTATGGGGCGTGTGCTTGCGACAGAACCTGCAGAATTTGTTTCGTTCGATTCGGTCTGGATCATTCTTCTTATTCTTCATTGTCGAATAATTCCGCTGTTTGCACGCCGTACAAGCCATATCAATGATTTCGCGCATTGCCTACTCCTCGTCAGACGTGACCCCGTGAGACATGAGGCGAACAAGCAGTGTTCGTCCCTGTTGTCTCAGGACGGACGCCTCACCCCTCACAGTCCTACGCCAAGATGTCCGTGACCACGCCGGAGCCGACGGTCTTGCCGCCCTCGCGCACGGCGAACCGCAACCCCACATCCATCGCAATCGGCGAGATCAGCTCCGCCGTCACACTGACATTGTCCCCCGGCATCACCATCTCCACCCCCGGATTCAACGCCATCACCCCCGTCACATCCGTGGTTCGGAAGTAGAACTGCGGCCGATACCCATTGAAGAACGGCGTGTGCCGCCCGCCTTCTTCCTTGGTGAGCACGTAGACTTCGGCCTTGAACTTCGTGTGCGGCGTGATGCTCTTGGGCTTGGCCAGCACCATCCCCCGCTCCACGTCTTCTTTCTTGGTCCCCCGCAGGAGCACCCCGATGTTGTCGCCCGCCTGCCCTTCATCGAGCACCTTGCGGAACATCTCCACCCCGGTGACGACGGTGCTCTGCGTGGGCTTGAGCCCGACAATCTCGATCTCATCGCCGACTTTGACGATGCCCCGCTCGCACCGGCCGGTCACCACCGTGCCCCGCCCGCTGATCGTGAAGACGTCTTCGATCGGCATCAAGAACGGCTTGTCGATGGCGCGCACCGGGGTCGGAATGTAACTGTCCACGGACTCGAGCAGCTGGAGGATGGCGGGGACCCCTAAGGGGCCTTGATCCCCTTCCATGGCTTTGAGCGCCGCGCCTTGGATGATGGGAATCTTCTCCCCGGGAAACTCATACTTGCTGAGGAGTTCCCGCACTTCCAGCTCCACCAGGTCGAGCAGTTCTTTGTCGTCCACTTTGTCGGCTTTGTTTAAGAAGACGACGATGTACGGAACGCCGACCTGCCGGGCCAAGAGGATATGCTCGCGCGTCTGCGGCATCGGTCCATCGGCGGCGCTGACGACCAGGATGGCCCCGTCCATCTGCGCGGCCCCCGTGATCATGTTCTTGACGTAGTCGGCATGCCCCGGGCAATCCACGTGCGCGTAGTGCCGCTTCTCCGTCTCGTATTCGACGTGCGAGATCGCGATGGTCATGATCTTGGTGGCATCCCGTCGCCCTTGGGATTCGCTGGCTTTGGCCACTTCATCGTAGCTGATGAACTTGGCCATCCCCTTGTCGCTGCTGATTTTCGTCAGGGCCGAGGTCAGCGTCGTCTTCCCATGGTCCACGTGCCCGATCGTCCCAATATTCACATGGGGCTTGCGCCGCTCAAATTTCGCCTTCGCCAT
>JBQTHT010000133.1:0-12116 GCA_052389595.1 Nitrospiraceae bacterium | reverse complement strand
CTTCGGAGGAACGAAAGGCGCCCCGCCCGGCGGCGTGAGGTGGGCAGGGCCCCACGCCGACGTCCTCTGTTTAGATCAGTTACCCATGAACTTCAGTAGACTCCATTCTCCCTGTTGATCGTAGTTCGACAAAGACGGTGACAAGACACGGATCAAGGCGCGATCCTGCCGTGACGCGCAGCAGGTCAAGAACGAGGTCTTGACCGAAGGAACGATTCGACGGCTGCCGCGAACAGAGCGAGTCGAAGCAGTCGGCGACGGCCAGAATTCGTGCCCCCAGCGGGATGAACTCACCTCGAATCCCGTACGGATAGCCACGCCCATCCCACCGTTCGTGGTGGTGCGCGATCAGCACTGCGGCGTGGCGGAGGAATCGGAACGGCTCCAGAAGGCGAGCCCCGGCGCGGGGATGACTTTGAAAGAGCGCATAGTCGGACGCTCCTAAGGCATCCGGGGCGGACATAATCCGTTGCGGGAGCGTTAGGAGTCCGATGTCGTGGAGAAGAGCGGCCAGCTTGAGATGGTGGAGTTCCGACTGCGACAGGCTAATCGCCTGACCGAGGGCGAGAGCATGGGCAGCGGTCCGTTCTCCGTGACCGGTATAACGGGGCATGGAACGTTCCATCAGCCGAACGATCTGGCGGCAAAGGATGCTCTCGATATCGAAGCGCGAGGACGGAGGAAGATGAAGCCCATCGACCTTGGCCAGCATGTGCTGAATGACCAGCATCTGTTTCGAGAGAACTGAATGACATTCGAGTCTGCCCGGCATGTATTCTTCGTTTCCTCCTCCTCAACGAATCGAAAACGTCAGAGCCCAAGATCACTCTGATGATCTTGGGCTCTGGGTGAACAACCTCTGGCCGCTTTCTTAACAGGACCGGACTGAACTTAGCTCATGCTTCTACTCCGCGCTTCCCCGCCATCAGCGGCTGCTTCAGAACCCACATTTCGTATAGGGGAATGGCCATCATGACGAGAAAGCCCACGACCATCAGCGTGTCTCCCATCAACATCGTGAGCACGAAAATCGGGGATACATAGCTGATCAGCCATGGAGAAACCAAATCCAGCGACATGCCACCGAAGGACACCCACGTCATCCACACCTTCATGGCGTGGCTGGCATTCGTCAGATACAAGACGTGCACGAGAATCATGAAGACCACCGGCATTGTGAAGAGGTGAAAATGCGTCACTTCGGCCAGCTCACGGAACGACATCGGTTCGCCGAAGGTCGCATCGGAGCCGCGGTAATGGTCGGCGATGCCTTTGGGGGACAACCCGGTCATGTCGTGCGCCCAAAAAAACGAGAATGCAAAACCTACCAACATCAGAAGCAGAAACTGGGTATAGACCAATCTGATGTGGCGATCCGAGTCCCGCAGGCGGAACCGCGTGTTGAAATTGCGCATGGTGTCAGACTCGTTCAGCGGTTCAGTTACCGAACAGCGAGCTGAAGAAGCCTTTCTCGGCTTTGCGGACGGCGATCGTGTCGCTGCCTAATCCAGCGGGCTTCAGATAAAACTCGTCCACCAGCACCAGCACCCGCTTCACGCCGGCGCTCATGGATCGGACCGACATGGTCGCGCCCGAGATGTTAATAATGTCTTTGTTGATCCGGATCGGGTCGGACACGGTCTTGCCGTCGTACTGAGAGTTGAACCGTTTTGTCCTGACTTCACTGCCCTTGGCGTCGCGGAACACCAGCAGTTCGACATCCAGGCAGTTCCCGTGCGGGTCCACCCCTACCATGTAGGTCATGGGCTTGTACTTTCCTATGGTGTTGTGGATCATGGCGTATCCGTCCACTTTGTCGCCGGATTCGCCGATGTAGAGTTCGAATGAGTCCTCGGGAAACTTCCAGCCGATCCTTTGTTCGATGAGTTCCTTTTTCTCTTGAGTGAGGCGAATGAGTTCTTTTCGAATTCGTTGGGACTTCGGTAAAATCGTCTTGATGGCCTCATCCTCCGTCATGAACTCTTCATACTTAAAATCTTGTTCGGTGACGTATCGTCGCAGCTCATTGTCCCAGATGCGTTCGGCGCCGACAGCAGGGAAGGCTGCAATGAACAGAACCACAAGCGCAGACAGAGAGACGGTCGATTTCAGGTGGATGAACATCCGCGCTCCTTCAACTTGCCGTCCAACCGCTGTTGCACGTCACTCATCACCTCTTCGGACGGCTCCGTCTGAGCCCAGCCGAACATTCGGGAACCGCCGCGGAAGGCCCATCGTTCCCTTTCCTCAAGAAAACTCACGGTCGTCACGTCGCTCAATCGTTTGACTTTCATGACTACACGGGAACGATCCTTACTGTCGGCCATTTCCCGTTGGAACGCGCCGAACGTTCTTCCCGGCATCGAGATTTCGAGCCAAGCCGTCTGAATGAGTCCTTTGTCTTTGTCCTGCGCCGATATAGAACGATCCTTTACGGCATCGAGTGATGCTTCCCACACTTGGTCGTAGGAACACACTACATAGCGCTCCTGCATGCCGGTCAAGGAAGAACAACTGGCATACAACATAACGAGACACAAAATACTAAGATGGCGCACTACTATTCGCACCATAGAATAACGTACTCAAAAAGCCTTACCGCCCACGCGAGCGGGCGGTAAGGAAGCCGATTCATCAGAAATAGGTCGCGGCCATAAAGAGAAATCCATTGCCGTCGATAAGTGTCGTTTGGTTGTTACCCGGATTATTCACAAAGTTGGTGATGCCGGTGTCTTTCTGAGTGTTGAACATGTAACTGAATTTGAACACCGTGTCCTCGATCGGTCGGAAGTTGAGGCCGAGCGTCAGCCGTTGAAGGTCCCGTTGGTTGCTGATCTGGCCATTGGCCAACCTTGAGTTGTTGCTTGTGTCCGTATCCACCGTCTCCCAGCGGACAACGGCAGTGAACGTAGAGCCGTCCGTAAAGTGCGATGGCGCAAGCTTCTTGAGAAACTCCGGCATGAAATGATAGTTGCCCTGGATGTAGTAGCCGAACATTCCAGAAGGTCCTAAGGTGGTCAACGTCGTTCCCTGGTTTCCTTCGATCCGAGACCAGGCTGCCTCACCGATCACCTCAAAAGGGCCGCGCTGTAAGGTCCAGTCGACGGCATAGATTCCGATGTGGTCGCTCCGGTTGTTGACGCCTGCCGCATTCCTGTTGTTGTACGTTCCGTAGAATGAGCTGCCGGCGATTTCGATGCCCAGCATGGGACTGAATGCGACCCGTCCGACAACGCCTTTGTTGTCGTTAAGATCTCGCGATTGGCTGCCGCGACAGTTGCGAGATCCGTTTACATCCGTGATGGCGCTTCCGTTTCCGTTACATCCCATTCCGTTGACCGCGTAGAATTCGTAGTCCAGTTTCGATAGGGAGCTGGGATAGAGGGTGCCGTAGATGCCGGCGCCTGTCTCGAACCAGGTGCTGGGAATCACCAAGCGATCGACCATTGGTCTGTCGGGCAGGTCGTTGAGGGGCGAGTCATGCAAGAGGTTGAACTTGCCGACCGGCATCAGGAGAATACCGCCGCGGAAGTTGATCGCTTCATTCACGAGATAGTCGATTTGAGCGAATTCAAGCTGCATCGAACCCGCGTTGGTCCCATTCTGCCCAGGAGAGTTGGTGCCGCCTCGTTCAAATTCAATTTCCGTCGCAAATTTCACATGATCGGTAATGTCGGCATAGATAAAGGGAACCATTCGCTCTTGGTTGAACGAATTTCTGCTGAGGTTGTCGAGCGTGGGTCCCGTCAATGATCCATACTTGACGTCAGCATAGCCGCCGATCGTCGCTTTGGGAGCGCTCACGAACGGCTTGGCATAGATCAGTTTTCCTGATCCGGTCGAGCTAAACCCTAGGGGAATTTTTTCTTCGCCCTTTCGCTCGACCTTAATGTCCGACATGGGACCGGTCGGTACAGGGTACTGTACGGAAGAAGGCATTGCTTCCTCACGACGCTCCATCGAGCCTTCCCGTCGCTCGTGTTCCTGATATTTTTTTACCGCTTCTTCTAACGTCTTCACTCGTTCCTCAAGAGCCTTGTCATCTGCCCATGCCGGTAAAGCCGTTGTGGCACAGACCATGAGAGCCCCGAGGATTGACCGGATCCTCATTGCAAACCTCCATGTAAGTAAGAGTGGCTGGTCTGACTCGGGACTCTGATGGTCTCTGGTCTGTCTGTTGCTATCTCTAATGTGAACCTACTTCTTCCGGATGACCTCCTTTCACAATCGAGTTAAGAGGAGAGTGCCGTCCATCCCTCAATGGACGTAAAGGGGATGACGATGATCCTTTTGCATCGCTTGCACTTGAGTTCCAATCCTTGTCCACGTACCTTGGCAATCAATTGGCCACACTCACAGCGAGTCTCGTTTCTGTCCACGGAATGGGGGCCATGAGACTTTATTTCAAACATAAGATTCGTCGATTGGAGTGACTGAAATCAGGAAAACCAATCATTCTTTAGTTGAAATTGAGAACGATTATTAATATCCTAACCGAAGAGCGCTGTCAAGGGGGATTGTCGTGATGGCTCTAAAGGTCTTTCTTCTGATAGTCGCAGGCGGCCTAGCCGTCGCCTGCGTGTCCACCGCTGTTCGGTCTGAATCGGTCTTTGTCAAACGTGTCCAACGACACATGGGGACGCTGGTGACGATCAGCGCCGTAGCCCCTACCGACGCGCTGGCTCAAGCCGCCGTTGCTGCCGGATTCCAGGAAATACACCGACTGGAGGAATTGTGGAGCACGTGGATTCCGAGCAGTGAACTCTCCCGCGTGAATGCCGCCGCGGGTGAAAAACCCGTCAAGGTTAGTCCTGAGACGATGGCTCTTCTTAAGAAATCTATCGACATCGCTAAGTTGACGGGAGGGGGGTTTAATATCGCGGTAGGGCCGGCCATCGAAGCGTGGAGTGTAATGGAGCGGGAACAAATTCTTAATGAAGCGGAGCTTGACGCGCTCTTTCCCTTGACCGACCTGTCACAAGTTACATTAAATGAGGCCGCCGGATCGGTCTTCTTGGCCCGTGTGGGGATGCGGGTTGATGTAGGCGGGATCGGGAAGGGTTTTGCTGCGGATCTTGCGGTGAACGTTATGCGATCCGCCGGGGCGGTTGCCGGCGTCGTGGCATTGTCTGGTGATATGAAGACGTTCGGCCGGTTGCCCGGCGGGGCACCGTTTCCGTTTGGCATTCAACATCCCAGAAACGATGGGGCAATCCTGGCATTTGTGGACCTGCAGGACGAAGCGATCTCTACGGCCGGCGATTATGAGCGATTCTTTGAGCGGGATGGAGTACGGTATCATCATATCCTCGACCCGAGAACATTACAGCCTGCGAGAGAGTGCCGGAGCGTGACGGTGATCGCTCGCGAAGGAATCACAGCCGACGGCTTGGATACCGGTATTTTCGTGATGGGGCCTGAGCGCGGTATGGAACTGGTCGAACGGTTGCCTGATGTCGAAGCCGTGATCGTGGATCGTGATGGCAGGGTCCTAGTTTCGTCCGGGCTGAAGGGGCGACTCCGCCTCCTCAAGGAGGAAGGTCATGGGCCGTAAGGTTTTCAGGTCTTGGGGGGTCATCCTCGCACTGGCTATTGCAGGATGTGGTCACTTTGAGACCGGCTATTTTCAAGGGAAGGTGAACGAAGCAACGCAAGAGATGGTCGCAAGACGCTACGGACCGCCGCACAGCGCTGAGACGTTAAGCGACGGCCGGACAGTGTGGACATATTTTGACCGGGGAAGCGGAACGGCGAGCTATAGCGGTACGGTTCGAAAGACGATGTGTCGTGCCTACAAGCTGACTTTCGATGACCACAATATCCTGCGGGACTGGAACCAACTAGAGTGTCGAAACTAACGGGCAGGGAGCTTCACAGCCGCACCACTTCCAGACTGACCTGCTGAAAGCCCAATCCTCGGACCTCGTCCACGACCTCCACAAACCGCTCGAGCAGCGTGAGCTTATCCGCTCGAACAACCACCGCCGAAGTCCGCGGCTGCGCGGTCAGTAGAGCCGGTAACCCCTCCTGCGGGACAGGCTGATCGTTCACATAGAGTCGACCGTCTGGGGTCACTGTGATGATAACGGGCACGTCCTTGCGGTCACCCACCTCCTTCGCTTTCGCGAGATTGACTGGAATTTGACCGGTGCTGATAAAGGTCGCTGTCGTGAGCACGATCACCAAGAGGACCAGCATCACATCGACGAGCGGAATGACGTTGATCTGATCCAGTTCACGATCCATGTGGAGTCTTCTGAACTTTATAGAGCGTAACCAACTCGGTCACACGCCGCCGGAGCACATTGTTCATGACGACGCAGGGGATCGCGACCAGTAATCCGACAGCGGTCGCTTTCAGGGCCAGGCTCAGTCCGATCATGATGGTCTGAACCGCCATGGTTCCCGACGTGCCCATTGTATGAAAGGTGAGCATAATGCCCAGAACGGTGCCCAGTAAACCGATGTATGGCGCATTGGCCGCAACCGTGCCGATGATCACCAAACGTTTGGTTAAGGTCACCTCAAATACCTGTTGATTCGGAAACTGGGAGAGGTCGACGCGTCGATAGAACAACCATCGCTCCACAGCCACGGCGACGGACCACACACTGAGAGCCAGGAGCAAACCTATCACTCCGTAATCTATCACATGCTGTAGCACGTCCATAAAATGAATGTCCTCTCCCTACGCGTCGTTATGAGTGGCGTCGTGAGACTTTCTTAACCTCAGAGCGAGAACCTTTTCAGTCAGTGAGCAATGTTCATAATGATGCCTGCCTCGCTCTTCATAAGTCCGCAGCATTGGACGGCGTCAAGGGATGGTCGGTTCTTGCTTGAACAGTACCGTATGAGTCGCACGAACGTGCAGTTCCACGGCGTCGCCGACGGGATAGATATCTGTTGAGGTCTCGCTGCTGTGGACGACTTGACCTGAAGGGAGGCCGATCGCATACAGGTTTTCCGACCCACGAAATTGTCGTGAGAGAATCCGTGCACCGGCTCCTTTCGCAGGAACGATATGCACGTCATCCGGACGAATCATCACCACCACACTCGTTCCCGCTTTGTGCCCAACGCGATTCGGAAATTGGCCGATCTCGGTGTGCACGGTTCCATCGTCGACCACACCGACAATGAAGTCAGCTTGTCCCACGAAGTCCGCTACGAATGGAGTGGACGGGGTATGGTAGATCGCTTCCGGCGTATCGAGCTGCTCCAAATGTCCTTGATTGAGGACGGCAACCCGATCGGCTATAGCAAAGGCTTCGTCATGATCGTGAGTGACCAGGATGGCGGTGGTCTTCGTGCGCTGCAAAAGATCATGCAGGTCCTGACGCATTTTCCCGGTCATGTCAGGGTCCAGGTTACTAAACGGTTCATCCAACAACAGGACGACCGGTTGTTGAGCTAAGGCTCGCGCGAGCGCAACGCGTTGTTGCTGACCGCCCGATAGTTCATGAGGGTAGCGTTGTTCGAGTCCCGTGAGACCGGTCATCGTCAGCATCGCGTCTATCTGAGTCTGCCGTTCGTTGCGAGGAAGATGCGCGAGTCCGAACGCAATATTGTCTGCCACTCGAAGATGCGGGAACAGCGCATATTCTTGAAACACCATTCCGACGTGCCGCTCTTCGGCTGGAGTCGTAAGGCCGGGCGCCGAGACGACTTGACCGGATAGGAGCACTTCCCCGAACAGGACCGGTTCGAACCCGGCAATGGCGCGCAAAATCGTCGTCTTTCCGCAACCGGATGGTCCCAGAAGACAGAGAATTTCTCCCTGCCGCACTGACAAAGAAATATCGGCGACAGCCGGGCGTCTTGCTTCGTAGGCGCAGGTCACCTGACGCAACTCAAGCACTGGAGAACAACCCACGTCGGGGGAGCCTTCTGGTGCTGTTGAAGCTATTGGTTGAGATTGCTCGGTGAGATCCATGCTCATCACTCAGAGATGTGATTGTGCGATCCGGTGAATTGTTGATGGTCCACTCTTGCTCAGCCCTCAGTCCTCATAGCTCAGCACTGAAGAGTCATGCTGTACGCCAGTCCTTCGACACAAGTAACATCAAGGCCGGGACACTCAAGAACACGATCAGAAGCGCCGATGGAGCGGCTAATTGATAGTATTCCTCGCTGGCCTCCAGCCAAACGCGTATGGCCAAGGTGTCAAATCCCACCGGACGAAGCAATAAAGTCGCCGGTAATTCCTTCATCGTCTGGAGAAATACCAACACCCATGCGGCGGCGAAGCCGTTCCATACCAGAGGCAGCGTCACGCGCTTCAAGGTGTGGCGCATCGTCAGGCCCAAACTTCTGGAAACTTCTTCAAGATTAGGGGTAACTTGTTGAAGCGCGGGCTCTAGAGACTGCAGGCCTGCTGGAAGGAAGTGCAGGATGTACGCGACAATCAGGACCATCACGGAGCCGTACAAGAAGGGGGCGAAATGCACACACAGTATCAGCACCGCCAGCGCAGCCACAGGTCCGGGCAAGACATATCCTGCGTAGGCGATTTGCAGGCATGTCAGATTCAGTCTCGACGGTTGTCGAGTGGCCAGGTAGACCAGAGGCAGGCCGACCAACACAGCTAAGGTCGCCGCGAGTCCCGCTAATACCGTGCTGTTCCAAATAAAGCCAAAAAAACGAGCATCGAGCGCGCCTTGCGCCACGGCAGTTAGACTCCAATTCACGAGAAGAAAAGCTGGAAGACCAAACGAAATGGTAAAAACCGCCACGATATAGGAGATGATCAGAAAGGTGCCGAACGGACCAAACTGTATTCGAGCCGGAGCTCGGAACCGACCGGTCGTCTGATAAAAACGACTTCTTCGTCGGAACCACCGTTCCGTGACCAGGAACGCTAAAGCCATCATTACCAACAACAGGCTTAGGATGCTGGCAGCAGTCTGATCATACCGGCCGGTCATCTGCTGGTAGACGGCGTAGGTCAATGTTTGATAGCGGAGCAAGGACACGGCGCCGAAGTCGGACACCACGTACAGGATGACCAGCGCCACACCGGCTACGATCGCCGGCCTCAGTAAAGGCAAGGTGACCCTGCGGAGCGTTTCAACGCGTGAGGCGCCGCACGCTCGTGCGACCTCCTCGAACGACACATTGAGACTAAGCAGCGCTCCTCGGGAGAGCAAATAGACAAATGGAAACGTGTCCAATGCCATCACGAGGGTTGCCCCGGCATAGCTTTGAGGCGAAAAGATCCGACTTCCTGGACCGACTATCATCTGCCACAGGTGTTCAACAGGTCCGCCGGTCCCCAACAGATAGGCATAGACATAAGCCAGGACATAGGTGGGCATGGCCAGGGGAAGCACCAGTGCCCATTCCCATATCCGCCGACCTGGAAATTCAAACCGAACAATAAACCAAGCCAGCGAGATACCCAGCACCAGTGTGATGGCTGAGACGCTTGCGGCGAGAGAAACCGTGTTCGTCAAAAGTTCAGGAATACGGGTGGACCAGAGGCGATGCCATACTGTTGGATCGGCTGTGAAAGCTTGATAACCGACGTACAGCAACGGCAGTGCGAGTAGGCCGGCGATGAGGACGGCGAAGACCTGCAGCGGCGAAGGCGAATAGTATCGCAAAGCTGTAGTCATGAGCCTCTGATCCTAGCGGAGGCCCACTTGTTCGATGAGCGTCATGGTTGGCTCCCGTAGTTCGGCCAACCGGGCGAGAGGTACCAGCGCGACGCGAAAAGATTTTCGCTCAGCCAGGGCTGGATCGGCTTTGACTTCATGGTGGAGAGGATATTCCTTGTTGAGATCGGCAAACATCTTCTGGCCGGCTTGGGCGACGAGGAATTCAATGAGAAGTTTAGCGCTCTCGATATGCCTGGACTGCTTCAGTATTCCTACCCCCGCGACGTTCATAATCGCGCCCATGCCTCCTTGGTGCTGGTCCGGCATGAGTGCCGCGATGGACGCTTCGGGCTGCACGGCCAGGTGACGATAGATGTAATAATGGTTCACCAAGCCTACCGATACTTGGCCCTTCGCGACGGCTTCGACGATCTGTGAACTTTTCTGATAGACCTGGGTGCCTGCATTGATCTTCAGACCTTGGAGAAACTGTTTGGTCCGCTCATCCCCATACGTGGCTTTAATGACCGAGACGCCGGCCTGCAAGTATTCGCTGCCGGAATTAGGGATGGCGATCTTGTCCTTCCATCGAGGATCGGCCAGATCGAGAATCGATTTGATTTCGTCCGGCTTCACGGTTCCTCGGTTGTAAACCACGACCCAAAACCGCCCGGATAGGCCCACCCAACTGTTGTCCGCCGCCCTGAACTGCTGGGGAATCGCTCGGTCGATTTCTCTCATGTTCAGCGGCCGCAGCAGCCCAAGTTCGCGGGCATGTTCGAGACTCCCGGCATCATTGGTGATGAAGAGATCGGCAGAGGTTCGTTCGCCTTCAGCCTGCAAGCGATTCAGCAATTCGGTCGTTCCCGATGAGAGCAGATCAACCTGGATCCCGGTTCTCGCTTGAAATGCATCGAGCACCGGCTTGATGAGCCGCTCCGCTCGCCCGGAGTAGACGACGATTCGGTCTGCAGCGGAGAGAGTTGACACAAGACCGGGCAGGAGCGAGCACAGGATTCCGAGGACGATTGGAAGCATCGTGAGGCGTGAGGCGTGAGGTGTGAGGCGATGAAGCGGAGACAGGGTTCCGATGAGGACGAGCAAGAGAGACCGCGCTGCATTCCCAGAAGCGCAGGCAAAAGTCGGGAAGGACACGCGAAGCATCCGCCGTAATTGAAATTGATTTGCCATCTCAATAAGATACTAAAAAAAAGGCGGGGGGTCAATGGCGGCAGCTAGAACAGAGGCCGTAGAGTTCGAGGCGATGGGTTTGGATCGTGAATCCGTTTCGTTTGGCCACTTCTTCTTGAAGCCGTTCAATGTCGCAATTCTCAAACTCAACGATTTTCCCGCACCCTGTGCAGATGAGATGATCGTGGTGACCCTTGTGCGATACGTTGTCATATTGGGTCTGGGAACCAAAATGGCGGGCCTGAGCCAACCCTGCCTCGCAGAATAAATTCAACGTTCGATAGATCGTCGCCAAGCCGAGATGGGGGTCCTTCTTAGCCAGCTGGTGATACATGGCTTCGGCGGTAATATGCTCCTTTGTGAGGAACATGCTGAGGATCAATTCCCGTTGCCGCGTCAGCTTGAGCTGATGTTTGCCGAGGTGCTCCTTCAACACTTCCATTTCTCTTATGTTCTTGCTCATTGGCGAGGGACCCTTCTTAGCGTGAGGGGTCATTTAATCTAAAACAAAAAAGTTGGTCAAGAGGGGGGCTTGCGGCAGCCTGCCGAATAGTGCGCGGTCGGTGAGAGCATCGGTGTGCGTTGACGAGAGAATCTGCGACAGATTATAGTCCATTTCCTAAGGAACTTCGATGCGTAAACCCAGTCAAATCACGGTAGATCGCGTGTTACTGCTCTATGTTCTGCATCTGGCGGAACCCTTCGGGCTATTAAGCGACGTCAAGTTGCAACAGCTCTGTTTTTTGTGCGAATTACAGATGTTCGGCAAGAATCTCAAAGGGTTTCATTTCGAGTTCTTTCGGTTTGCCTACGGCGCATTCAGCAAGGATCTGGACAACGATCTCACGTCGTTGAGGCGAAAAGAGCGGGTTGAAAACTTCAGCGTCTCTGATCAAGTTACAGAAGAAGTGATCCCTCTGCTGTTGAAGGGCATCGAGGGTGTAGAGACGAATGAAAAGGTAATGGAGCTGCTGCGAGCAGTCGTCGCCGCCTACGGACCCCAGGATGGCAGCGCGATCACGCAATCCGTGGAAGCCGTCGAGTTGAGCACGCCTCAACAACCGGAATTCAAGATTCCGATTCGCGATATTGTCTTTCACACCACCTTGCTGGTACCGGATCGTATTGAGACCGAAGCCGAATTGCTGTTTCCGCCGACCGTGGTGGCTCGGCTTAATGCAGCGATGGGCTACTAGCAATGCGGAGTAATGAGTGCTGAGGACTGAGAGGAAAATCCCAACTCAGTCCCCAGCACTTCAGTCCACAGTCCTAGAGTTGGTACAGTTCCCCATATTTGTGTTCGAGGTACTTGAGAAACGGTTCTGGGCT
>JBQTHT010000132.1:0-9168 GCA_052389595.1 Nitrospiraceae bacterium | reverse complement strand
ACGGCGCCTTTTTCTTTCCACGCGGGGTCGCGGTCGATTTCGTCGGTAATATTTATGTGGCCGATGAAGGGAATAATCGCATTCAAAAGTTCGACGCGCGCGGCAGTTTCCTGACGAAATGGGGACGGGAAGGGAGCGCCCCCGGCCAGTTCAAGGCTCCGTGGGGCGTGACCTGCGATGCGGTCGGCAATGTCTATGTGGTCGATAGCGGCAACCATCGCGTGCAAAAGTTCGACGGCAACGGCACGTTTGTCTGCTCGTGGGGGAATCGCGGCGTCACGGAAGGGCAGCTCAATTTCCCGTCCGGCATTGCAGTGGACAAGGAAGGCGGGGTGTATGTGGTCGATAGCGGCAATGCCCGGCTGCTCAAGTACGTTCCGACTGAGGAAGAAATCAACAAGGGGAAGGACGCAGCGTCCAAGCAAGAAGGCCAATCTGCGGCGCCGAAGAGCCTTGCGGTGAAGGCGGTGGACACAGAGATCGTGATGAGTTGGTTGGATGTGCCGGGCGCAGTCTCTTATAACCTCTATTTTCATACGTCCCCCAACTTGACCGTTCAGACCGCCACCAAGATTGAGGGCGTCACCAGCCCCTATACGCACACTGGTCTTACGAACGACATTCCCTACTATTACGCGTTGACGGCGGTCCATGAGGGCGATGTAGAAAGCGCGTTGTCTCATGAGGTGACCGCGACACCGGTGCTGGTCGACATGACGGCCCCTCAGAATCCGTCGGCTGTCATCAATCACGGCGCCTTTATGACCAACTCGCCGGAAGTGGTGGTGACGATTGCGGCGGTCGATGTGGATACCGGAGTCGGAGCCTATTACATTTCGGAAAGTCCGATGACGCCCATGGCCGGAGCTCCGGGATGGGTGGATGTGCCGCCGGCTGTGAAATTCGGTGCGACCATTCCCTTTATTCTGTCTCCGGTGGATGGGAGCAAGACCATCTATGTATGGTTCAAAGATGTCGGCAATAACGTTTCCGCACCGACGAATGCGGCCATCCTCGTCAATACCTCAGGCTATCTCACGGTATCCAAATGGGGAAAACCCGGTCGTGGCGCCTCCTTGCTGCACGGCGGAGAATTCATGGCCCCCATGTATGGCATGGCCATCGATCAGCAAGGGAGCCTGTTTGTCGTTGATAACGGCAACAATCGCGTGCAGAAGTTCGACAACGCCGGCAATTTCATCATTCTGTGGGGAAACTTCGGCGCCGCCAACGCCAATTTTCATAATCCGACCGGCATCGCCTGCGATGCAAAGGGCGATGTGTATGTCGTGGACACGAACAACCATCGCGTACAAAAGTTCGACGGAAAATTGGGCGGATACGTGATGAAGTTCGGCTCGAAAGGAAATGGCGAAGGGCAATTTAATGCGCCCTGGGGCATTGCGGTGGATCGTGTGCGTGGGTATATCTATGTCGTGGACAGCGCAAACTTCAGAATGCAGAAGTTTGATATGAGCGGCGAGTTTGTGATGTCGTGGGGAAGCTTCGGCAATCAGGATGGACAGTTTTACTTCCCGCGAGGCGTAGCCGTCGATCCATCGGATGGGTCGGTCTACGTGGTCGATATGGGCAATCACCGCATTCAGAAGTTTGACACGAGCACCAATGTGTTGCCGCAATTGCTGACCAAGTGGGGTGGGAGTTCGGAACCGGGCCATGCCAGCAGCCTCCAGGCTCAAGAGGCCGGGCAGTTACGGTCCCCCTGGGGAATTGCGGTGGATAGCGCCGGAGACGTCTATATCACCGATACCGGTAATCACCGGGTGCAAAAGTTCGACCGGGAAGGCAATTTCATCACGCAGTGGGGCGGGTTCGGCAATCAGGAAGGGCAGTTCAATTTCCCCTATGGCATCGTGGTGGACGCGCGAGGAAGCATTTTTGTGGTGGACAGCAGCAACACCAGAGTTCAGCAGTTCATGCCGGCCGACGAAGGCAGCGAACGGTTGCAAGAAGACGCGGAGGCGGCTGCGGAATTGGCCGACAAAGAGAGGGCGGCTCGCGCCTAGCTACCGGACACGTGAGAGGCGAAAAGAACGACGATGTTGGATAAGGATGTGCGAGAAGGATTGACCTACGACGACGTCGTGCTCGTGCCGGCTAAATCCCAGGTCTTGCCGAGCGAGGTCGAGGTCCGTACGCGCCTGTCGCAGAACATCCAGATCAATATTCCCATTGTGAGCGCCGCAATGGATACGGTAACGGAAGCGCGCCTGGCCATTGCGATCGCCCGCGAAGGCGGCCTCGGCATTATCCATCGCGTCTTGTCACCTGCCGACCAGGCGATCGAAGTGGATAAGGTCAAGAAATCGGAAAGCGGGATGATTCTCGATCCCATCACGATTGCGCCTGATCAAACCATTCGCGACGCGCACCAATTGATGGCCAAGTATCATATCTCCGGAATCCCGGTGACGAAGAACCGCAAGCTCGTCGGCATTCTGACCAATCGGGATCTCCGCTTTGAAACCCGCATGGATCTCAAGGTGTCGCAGGTCATGAGGCGGGACAAATTGATCACGGCCCCCGAAGGAACGAGTTTAGAGAAGGCACGGGAAATTCTGCACGAATACCGGATCGAGAAGTTGCCGGTCGTCAGCAAGAACTATGAACTCAAAGGCCTCATCACGATCAAGGACATTGAAAAGCGGATCAAGTATCCCCACGCATGCAAGGACAGCCATGGCCGGTTGCGAGTCGGAGCGGCGCTTGGCGTCGGACCGGACACGGAAGAGCGGGTCGCTCTACTGAAGAAATCCTGTGTCGATGTCGTGGTGGTCGATACGGCGCATGGCCATGCACAGAGTGTGTTGGACACCGTCAAATGGATCAAGAAACAACAACCGGAATTGGAAGTCATTGCCGGGAACATCGCCACCGGAGAGGCGGCCAAGGATCTCTTGAAAGCGGGAGTTTCGGCGGTGAAAGTCGGAGTGGGGCCGGGGTCCATCTGCACGACGAGGATCGTGTCGGGGGCCGGGATGCCGCAGCTCACGGCGATTTCAGATTGCGCGAAAGCTCTGGCAGGCGCCAATATCCCTATTATTGCCGACGGGGGCGTCAAATTCTCCGGAGACATCACGAAAGCCCTGGCTGCAGGCGCTTCATCGGTCATGCTCGGCGGACTTCTGGCTGGAACGGAAGAGTCTCCGGGGGAAACTGTGCTCTATCAAGCGAGGACCTACAAAGTGTATCGCGGCATGGGATCGATGGGTGCGATGGAAAAAGGCGGGAAGGATCGATACTTCCAAGCCGGTCGTCCGGAATCTAAGCTCGTGCCTGAAGGGATCGAAGGCCGCGTGCCTTACAAGGGACAGTTGGCGAGCGTGGTCTATCAGCTCGTAGGCGGCGTCAAGTCCGGCATGGGATATTGCGGATGCAAGACAATCCTCGAGCTGCAGCAGAAAGCCACCTTTATTCGACAAACCTTAGCCGGTCTGCGTGAAGGCCATGTCCACGACGTGATCATCACCAAAGAAGCTCCGAATTACCGCACGGATTGGGAATGACTCCGCGTGAAGCGTATCTCGTGAAGCGTTACTCGCAACCTACCTTGGGTTTACCGCATTAGACGATCGACGCTGCACGCTTCACGAATAACGCGTTCATGGAACTCCGGCACGATAGAATCCTCGTCCTCGATTTCGGATCGCAATACACCCAGCTCATCGCCCGGCGCATCCGAGAAGCGCACGTCTATTCACAGATCTTGCCTTGCACGGCTCCGCTCGCCACCGTGCTGGCCTATCGCCCCAAGGGCATCGTACTGTCAGGGGGGCCCTCCAGCGTCTATGACAAGAAAGCGCCGTTCATCTCCAAGCAACTGTTCGAGCAGAACATTCCGATCCTCGGCATTTGTTATGGCATGCAATTGGTCACGCATCTTTCCGATGGGGCGGTGGCCAAGGCCACTCATCGGGAATATGGCCGCGCCGAACTGAAGATTGACGACCGGTCCGATCTGTTCAAAAACGTGGGGTCGGGGTTATCGACGACCGTCTGGATGTCGCATGGCGATCGAATCGAACGGATGCCGAACGGCTTCCGCGCGATCGCCCATACGGCGAACTCTCCGATTGCCGCCATGAAACGGGTCGATGGCCGCGGCCGCATCTACTGCCTGCAGTTCCACCCGGAAGTCGCGCACACGGTCGAAGGCGCCCAAGTCCTTCGCAATTTTGTGTACGACATTTCCGGTTGCTCGCCCAGTTGGACGATGCGCTCCTATGTCGACACGGCGGTGCGGCAGATACGCGACACCGTCGGCAAAGAGCAGGTCATCTGTGCGCTCAGCGGAGGAGTGGATTCTTCTGTGGCCGCAGTCCTCACCCATCGCGCGATCGGCAATCAACTCACCTGCGTCTTCGTCGATAACGGGGTACTGCGGAGTGGAGAGGGCGAGCAGGTGCAGAAGACCTTTGCCGCGCACTTCAAACTCAATCTCCGATTCCTCGACCGCACGGTCGAATTTGTCGCCGCGTTGAAGAACGTGACCGACCCGGAACGGAAACGGAAGATCATCGGCGGTTTGTTCATCAGAAATTTCGAAGCCGAGTCGAAGAAATTAGGCAAGATTAAGTTTTTGGCGCAAGGTACGCTCTATCCAGATGTGATTGAGAGTGTCAGCTTCAAGGGACCCTCGGCGACGATCAAGACCCATCATAATGTCGGAGGGTTGCCCGCGAAGATGAAACTACGGCTGATCGAGCCGTTGCGCGAACTGTTCAAGGACGAAGTTCGGGTTCTTGGAAGAGAGCTTGGCCTACCGGACGATGTGATTTGGAGGCAGCCATTCCCGGGTCCAGGGTTGGCCATCCGTGTCCTGGGACCGGTCACAAGTGAACGTTTGGAAATATTGCGAGCTGCGGAGACGATCGTCGACCAAGAAATTCGGCAGGCCGGCTTGTATCGGGATATCTGGCAAGCCTTTGCCGTGCTGTTGCCTATTCGGACCGTCGGCGTCATGGGCGACCAGCGAACCTATGAGCATGTGATCGCGATCCGCGCCGTCACGAGCGTGGACGGGATGACAGCCGACTGGGCACAGTTACCGCCGGATCTCCTGGGTAAAGTGTCGAACCGGATTATCAATGAAGTGCAAGGTGTAAATCGGGTAGTGTATGACATTAGTTCGAAACCACCGTCGACCATCGAATGGGAATAGCGTGAACGTGAAGCGTGAAGCGATGGAAATAAAACTCATCTGATCCCGCGAACGACGAGATACGAAATACGCTTCACGGAAGGCTCTCATGGAAGTTCGACTTCAGAAGATGATCGCCGGAACCGGCCTTGCGTCGCGTCGGAAAGCCGAGGCGATGATTGCCGGCGGTTTGGTGACTGTGAACGGAAAGATCGTGCGAGAACTGGGCACCAAAGTCAATCCGGAGCGGGATCATATCAAGGTGGATGGGCAACATCTGAAGGCAGTGCAACCCTATGTCTATCTGATGTTGAACAAACCGAAGAACGTGATGGCGTCCCTCAGCGATCCGCAAGGGCGTCCAACGGTCAAGAATTGTCTCCATGGCGTCAGTGTTCGTGTCTTTCCCGTGGGGCGATTGGATTTCGATAGCGAAGGGTTGATGCTGTTGACTAATCATGGCGACTTGGCGCAAGCGTTGCTGCATCCGCGATACCATGTGCCGAAGACCTACCTGATCAAAGTCAAAGGCGTGTTGTCGGACGAAGAGATCGCCACGTTGGAGCATGGCGTCAAACTGGATGACGGGATGACCGGCCCGGCGCGTGTGAAAAAGGTGAGAAAGGCGGAACAGAATTCCTGGGTGGAGATCACGATTCACGAAGGACGCACCCATCAAGTGAAGCGTATGCTGGAAGCGGTGGATCATCCCGTGTTGAAACTCATACGCGTGAAAATGGGGCCGCTGCTGCTGGGCGATCTGTCGCCAGGCGAGTTTCGTTTTTTGACCGATCGCGAGGCCAATTTACTGCGTGACCTCGTGCAGCAGCGCCGTTCTGCCCTAGATAGTTCTCCTCAACAGCCAAAGTCCAAGTCCCAGCGATCTGTTCGTGGAACAGGGTGGGCCCGCTCGAAGAAAGTGAGAGTCGGATGAAGATCCGAACGCATCGTTGCGGAGAACTCACGATCGCGCAGGCCGGCCGAACGGTGGTGCTGAACGGCTGGGTTCAGGGTAGGCGGGATCATGGTATGGTGATCTTTATCGATCTCAGGGATCGCACCGGACTCACACAGGTCGTGTTCAATTCGGAGCGGAATGCCGTCGCTCATCAAGCCGCGCATGCTCTTCGCAGCGAATGTGTCGTGGCCGTGACTGGCACGGTAGCGGCGCGGCCGGAGGAATCCAAGAACCCTGAGCTGCCTACCGGTGAAATTGAAGTGCTGGTGGACATGGTGGAAATGCTCAATGAAGCCAAGACACCGCCGTTCGTGATCGAAGATAACGCGGACGTGACGGAGGCCATCCGGCTCAAGTATCGATACCTAGACCTCCGCCGGCCGAGGATGCAACGGCTGCTGGGGATGCGTCACGCGGTCATGCAACAGGTGCGGACATTCCTCAATACCGAAGGCTTTCTGGAAATCGAAACGCCGGTGTTGACGAAGAGCACGCCGGAAGGGGCGCGGGATTATCTTGTGCCGAGTCGGGTCAATCCCGGCTGTTTCTTCGCGTTGCCCCAGTCACCGCAGTTGTTTAAACAAGTGTTGATGGTGAGCGGTATCGATCGCTATTACCAGATCGCCCGCTGCTTCCGCGACGAGGATTTGCGGAACGACCGCCAGCCTGAGTTCACGCAGATCGATCTCGAAATGTCTTTCGTGGATCGCGAGCAGGTCATGGGGCTGACGGAACGCATGATCGCGTCCATTTTCAGAGAAGCCGGCGCGGTGCAATTGCCTACGCCGTTTCCACGAATGACCTATATGGAGGCGATGGGACGATACGGATCGGACAAGCCCGATCTTCGATTCGGAATGCCGCTGCAGGAGGTAACGGCGTTCGCGGCCGGGAGCGACTTCAAGGTCTTCAAGGAGGCGGCGACGAAAGGCGGGACCGTCAAGGCCCTCGTCGTGAGCGACGGCGCTGCCATCCCTCGCAGCCGCATCGATGCACTCGGAGAAACGGCGAAGAGCTTCGGAGCGAAGGGGCTTGCATGGGTCAAGATCGTCGGCGAGAGGCAACTGGAGTCCGTGATCGCCAAGTTTCTTGATGCCCAGGCCTTGCTCGCGGCGTTGCCCGAGGCTGCCGTCGGTGATTTGGTGCTGTTCGGGGCGGACAAACCGGCAGTCGTGCACGACGTGCTCGGTCGGATTCGCCTCTTGCTCGGTGAAGAGTTGAACCTCATCGACAAGACCGCATGGAGGCCTGTGTGGGTGACCGAGTTTCCCTTGGTCGACTACTCTGTCGAGGAGAAGCGCTATGTGTTCATGCACAATCCCTTTGCCGCCCCGATGGATGAAGACGTCCAGTATCTGGACGCGGAACCTTTAAAAGCGCGGGCCAAGGCGTACGACATGGTGCTGAACGGGAGTGAAATCGGTGGTGGGAGCATTCGCAACCACCGGAGCGACATCCAACTCAGAATTCTGGATTTGCTCGGCATCAATAAGGATCAGGCCCACGCAAAATTTGGATTCCTTCTGGAGGCCTTGGACTATGGAGCGCCGCCCCACGGTGGAATGGCTTTTGGACTCGATCGGATCATCATGCTTTTGGGTGGCGCCGATTCCATTCGCGACGTCATCGCGTTCCCCAAAACACAAAAGGCACAGTGCCCGATGACGGATGCGCCGTCGCGGGTCAGTCCTGATCAGCTCAAGGAGTTGCAGATCAAGCTGGATCTCGTCGAATAAGGCCCCTACGACAAATCCTCTTCCCGCGCTAGGTCTCCGCCAGCATCACCGTCAGCTCGATTTCACGATCACCCCTGAGCACGCGAAGCTTCACTTCTTGGCCGGGTGTCGTCCGCTCAATCAGGTAATTTTTCAATTGCGCGGCGTCGGTGATCTCCGCGCCGTCGATCGCGAGCAGCACATCTCCCCTTTGCACGCCCCCGGCGCGCGCCGGCTCAAGCACATCGCGCGCGGCCACTCGCCAGCGGGTTCCCAGTTTGACGGCAGTCATGTGAATGCCGAGCTTGGAAAAACTCGGGTGTTTCCCTTCCACCAGAGCCGTGATAATCCGATGCGCCACCCGCCCTGGTACCGCAAAAGCAAAGCGGCTACACCGACGTTCGCTCTGGATCTGTTCGGTTTGGATGATCGCGTGCATCACACCGACGACCTCGCCGGACACATTATAAAGCCCGCCTCCTGAATTGCCGCTGCAGACGGCCAGGTCAGCTTGGAGTAGGCGTGTTTCCACGGTCTGAAGAAAGATGCTGTCATTTCCGATGCGGCCGAAGGCCGCGGCAGGCCCCCAACCGAGCGGATAGCCGATCGTGAACACCTCCTCGCCGGGACTTATGCCGTGCTCGGCTAGGGGCGTGGCGGCCGAGAGCGCCGACTGATGTTCATTCCTGACTCGATACAGGACGATATCTAAGTAGGCGCTGCCCCCGATCAGCTGAGCGGGCAATTCTTGGAGATCGGACGTCATCACGGCTATGGACGGGGGCACGATCTTTTTCCCAGCCTGATCTTGCTCTACCGCATGCCTCGCTGTGACGATGTAGCCATCGCGCATGTGGAATCCCGTGCCTCGAATAGCGAGACGCGCCGGTCGGTCGGGCACGCGAGGGTCATGCGCGTCATCCAAGATGCCGACTGTTGCGCGTTTGGCACGGTCGATCGCGGTCGCCAGTTGGTGAGACAGCGGGTCAGCTCTGGCAGGAAAGGGGACGAGCAGGATAACAACAACAGTGAGAGTGAGGAGTACGGTCGCACCAATCCTGACTGGACCTCTCGAACGCATCGGTAACCACCTCATGAAATTCCTCATCTGCCGGCAGACCACCATTGCATGATCCACGGGCGCTTGCGAGTATAACGGAGGCGAGCATCATAGCGATATGGTGAACCAAGACCAAACCGGCCTCTATATATTGGAGGGATAACTCTTGTAAGATATGATCATCACCGAAATGAGAGGTGCACTATGCGTGTCCAAGGTGTGGCGCTACTCATCCTGATGCCATCTCTTCTGATAGGGTGCTCGGTGTTTGTGC
>JBQTHT010000131.1:0-4487 GCA_052389595.1 Nitrospiraceae bacterium | reverse complement strand
GTCGGATCGATGATGCCGGCCTTGAGCATATCCACGTACTCTTCAGTGGCCGCGTTGAACCCGCCCGCTGGATTTTTATCCTGGCGGACTTTCTCGACGATGACCGAACCTTCCGCGCCGGCATTCGCCGCGATCTGACGAATCGGTTCTTCCAACGCCCGGCGAACGATGTTGACGCCCACCTGTTGTTCAGGCACCAGTTTCAGTGAATCCAGAGCTCCGATGCACCGGAGATAAGCCGTTCCACCGCCGGGCACGACGCCCTCTTCGACGGCGGCCTTGGTCGCGTGCAGCGCGTCCTCGACGCGGGCCTTTTTCTCCTTCATTTCGGTCTCGGTCGCGGCGCCGACATTGATCACCGCCACGCCACCGACGATCTTCGCCAGTCTTTCTTGTAGTTTCTCACGATCGTAGTCGGAGGTGGTCTCATCGATCTGGGCCTTAATCTGCTTCACGCGACCCTCGATCTTCTTCGGATCTCCATGGCCCTCCACGATCGTGGTGTTGTCCTTGTCGATCGTGACGCGCTTGGCTCTGCCGAGGTCGGTGAGTTTCACGTTCTCGAGCTTGACCCCCAGGTCTTCGGAAATCACCTGGCCGCCGGTCAGGATCGCGATGTCCTCCAGCATGGCCTTTCGTCGATCACCAAACCCAGGCGCTTTCACGGCCGCCACATTGAGGGTGCCGCGCAGCTTGTTGACGACGAGGGTTGCCAGCGCTTCACCTTCCACTTCCTCGGAGAGGATCATGAGCGGCTTGCCCATCTTGGCCACCTGCTCGAGGATCGGTAACAAGTCCTTCATGCTGCTGATCTTCTTCTCGTTGATAAGGATGAGCGGCTCGTCCATGACGGCTTCCATCCGCTCGGCATTGGTGACGAAGTAGGGAGAGATGTACCCGCGGTCGAATTGCATGCCCTCCACGACATCCAGTGACGTGGACATGGACTTGGCTTCCTCGACCGTGATGACACCGTCCTTACCGACCTTCTCCATCGCTTCCGCAATGAGATCACCGATGGTTTTGTCGTTGTTGGCTGAAATGGTTCCGACTTGGGAGATCTCGGTCTTATTCTGGCAGGGCTTGCTGAGCTTCTTCAGTTCCGCGACCACGACTTCAACGGCGCGATCGACGCCCCGTTTGATTTCCATCGGATTGGCCCCGGCGGTGATGTTCTTCGCGCCTTCCCGGAAAATGGCTTGCGCGAGCACCGTGGCGGTGGTGGTCCCGTCACCGGCCGTGTCGCTCGTCTTGCTGGCGACTTCACGCACGAGCTGGGCGCCCATGTTCTCGTAAGGATTTTTCAGTTCCACTTCCTTGGCCACGGTCACGCCGTCTTTGGTAATGGTCGGCGCGCCGAACTTCTTGTCGAGGATCGCATTGCGACCCTTCGGGCCCAAAGTTGCCTTTACGGCATCGGCGAGCTGATTGACCCCTTTCAGGATCGCAGCCCGGGCCGCCTCGCTATACAACAGTTGCTTTGCCATCGGCTCCTCCTTAATCGGTAATGATGTCGGTTCTTCAGTTCTCGTGTGCTGTGCGTCGAACGTTATGGTTAGCTGGTGAACACGCCGAGGATATCCTCTTCCTTCAAAATCAAACAGTCTTCGTCTTCCACACGGAGTTTGCTTCCGGAATACTTGTCGAAGAGCACCTGGTCGCCCACCTTAACGTTCTCGACTTTCTTGCCAATGGCTTGCACGACTCCTCGCTGGGGCTTTTCCTTGGCGGAATCCGGCACGTAAATGCCACCGGCTGTGCGGTCCATTTCCTCAGTATACGTGATGAACACGCGATCACCCAACGGTTGAAAATTCTTTGCAGCCGTGG
The DNA here is from genome assembly GCA_052389595.1 of Nitrospiraceae bacterium. Taxonomy (GTDB): domain Bacteria; phylum Nitrospirota; class Nitrospiria; order Nitrospirales; family Nitrospiraceae; genus JBQTHT01. The sequence goes on along the minus strand of JBQTHT010000131.1, from coordinate 2,657 downwards.
ATGTCTTCTTTTCTTTGGTCGCCGTCGTCATAACGAGATCCTCCTCCTAATGGTTCGTGAGTGTGAAACTCCGCTCTTATTTGAAATGGCGCGAACGCTTGTCCAGACGAGCGTAGAATTCTGGCAGCAAAACTCGTTTACAGATAGCTCCTGTTTGAAGGAAGGTCAAGGGGTGGGATCGATTTTCTTTCTTGCCTTGGATTGATTCTCGCAAGTTATTGATAACGCACGATAAATGATATCAATTTCTTAATAAGTCGAAATCTTTGACCTTCCTCTTGATGTAATCCTGCAGTCGCTTGATTATTCGAGCCTCCAATTGACGGGTCCGTTCCTTGGTGATGCCATATTTGGCGCCGAGATCCTCGAGCGTCAGTGGAGTTTCGGAAAGGATGCGGTTTCGCAAGATATCTTCATCGCGTTCGTCGACGGTCTTGATAAACTCTGTCAGTTTTTGGCGAAATAGATCGCGGAGTTGTGTGTCGGCGAGCTGCTCATCCGCGGCACGCTGTTGAGTCGGCAAGACATCCAACAGGGTGCCTTCCTGCTCCGGGCCGAGCGGTTGGTCGAGGGAGAGCTCCCAATTCCCCAACCGTTGGTCCATCTCAATCACATCGCGTTCGCGGACGTTGAGTCGGTCAGCCAACAGCTTCGTGTCGGGAGCGAACCCCTCTCGTTCGAGCTTCGCCTTCTCTTTCTTCAGATTATAGAAAAGCCTCCGTTGATCTTGCGTGGTGCCCACTTTGACAAGCCGGTAATTATTGAGGAGGTAACGGAGAATGTAGGCGCGCGCCCACCAGGCAGCGTACGCATAAAAGCGGACATTTTTGGCCGTATCGAATTTCCTGATGGCATGCATCAGACCCACATTTCCTTCCTGAATCAAGTCCATATGGTCGGCTCCCGTGTGGAGATATTCGGAAGCGATGACCACGGAGACGCGCAGATTCGCCATGATGAGTTTCACGGCGGCGTCGCGATTACCTTGGACATGGAATTCGTGAAATAGTCGAAGCTCTTCTTCCTTGGAGAGGTAGGGATACCGGCGAACTTCCGCCAGATATTGCTGCAGCCCAGTGACCGGAACGACTGCGGTCGAGATCTCCGCTGTCTTCTTCTCTTTATCCTCAACCTCCCGCTGGCGGGCCAGTCCAGGGGCGGAGTGCTCCTCAAGAACCTCCTGCTCGGAGGGTTCGAGAATCTCCGGCTCTTCCACGTCTTCTATCTTTTCCTTAGATTCACGCATCGTTGGTCACGAACTAAATAGTCCACTCGACAATCCATGATTATAAACAGAACCTTCGTTCAGGAGAAAGTCTGTTTTCAAGTGCAGGGCACCTTGCAGGGATACGAAAGCGTGCCCTATAGTGCCAAAGGCATGGGCGCTCAGGGACGGGAGTCGCGTCTTGTCGAGGGATGTGTATGAAAGGGATGGTCAACGCATTACGAAGCGGACATTGGCCTTCGTTAGTCGGGGCATGGCTGCACTTCGAAGTCAGTTTCATGGTCTGGCTGTTGATCGGCGCGCTGGGCATCTCTATCGCGGACACATTCCAATTGACGGCCACCCAGAAGGGCCTATTGGTCGCGGTGCCGCTCCTGAGCGGAGCTGTGCTCCGCATGGTTGTCGGATTTTCCAGCGACTGGTACGGCGCCAAGCTGACGGCGCTGGCACTGCTGGTTTGCGAGATCGCTGCTGTTCTGTGGGGCTGGCTCGGGGCAGACAACTATTTGCAAATGTTGGCAGTCGGTCTGTTATTGGGCGCGGCCGGAGCCAGCTTTGCCGTGGCGCTTCCCATTGCCAGCCGGGCCTACCCTGCGGCTCACCAAGGGTTGGCCATGGGTGTCGCGGCATCGGCCAATAGCGGCACGGTGCTGGCCATGTTTTTCGCTCCCCGGATAGCGGAGCACGTCGGGTGGCATGGTGTGTTCGGCCTCATGCTCGCGCCGCTGCTGATGACGATGGGACTTTTCAGCATATTAGTCCCGAAGGAAGTGAGTCGATCTCGACATGAAGGTCACGCTCATTGGTGGGGGATGATCCATGAAGCACGGGCAAAGCCGGGTGTCTATTGGCTGTGTTGCATGTATGCCGTGACCTTCGGCGGCTTTGCCGGCCTTTGCAGTTTCCTGCCCATTTTTTTTCATGATCAATACGGAATAGATCTGGTCAGGGCCGGGTCGATCACGGCGCTGTGTGGACTTGCCGGCAGCGTGATCCGGCCGTTTGGAGGGTATGTCGCGGATCGGATTGGTGGTCTGCGGGCGCTGCCGCCGGTGTTTATCGCGATTGCCGCACTGGTCGCTGTAGTGGGTTCGCTGCCGGACCTGAGTTGGGCGGCATCGTTGCTGGTCGGCGCGCTGGCGGTCATGGGATTCGGCAATGGAGTGGTGTTTCAGGTCGTGTCGAATCGTTTTCATAAACAGATCGGTATGGCGTCAGGCATCATCGGCGCCGCGGGCGGATTCGGCGGGTTCTTCCTGCCGTTTTGGCTCGGGGCATTCAAGGATCTCACGGGAAGCTTTTCGCCGGGTTTGTGGTTATTTGCAGCGCTGTCCTTGGCTGCTGCGTTGTCGGTATTGATGGCTTCCAAGCGAACCCAAATGGAGATACTTCGCGAGCATGCTGGGGAGACTTTTTCCCGTTGACACGCGAG
>JBQTHT010000130.1:0-10533 GCA_052389595.1 Nitrospiraceae bacterium | reverse complement strand
CCCGCGAGGTCGCCGACGGCCATCCTACCGCGGTGTGCTTGGCTGGTCGTGATCCGTCGCTCGTCAAGCGGTTTCAACAGCTACTGATGGCGCCCACCTTTCGGGTGTATGCCGACACGGATGTCATAGGCGTCCAACTTGGAGGGGCCCTCAAGAATGTCATGGCGCTGGCGGCGGGTATTGTCGATGGACTTGGACTCGGCCACAACGCCCGCGCCGCGCTCATTACAAGAGGGTTGGCCGAAATGGTTCGCCTTGGAGCGGCGATGGGAGCAGACTCGCATACCTTTTACGGACTATCCGGCGTGGGAGATCTTGTGCTGACCTGCACAGGGCCATTGAGCCGCAATCATGCAGTCGGCGCCCGTTTGGGAAAGGGCGAGCGCTTGGAGACCATTTTGGAGAGTATGCAGGCCGTTGCCGAAGGCGTTCGTACTGCTCGCGCGGCATCGGGACTCGCAGCCCGCTATGGAGTCGAGATGCCCATCGTCCGAGAAGTCAACGCCGTGCTGTTTCAAGGTAAGTCCTGTCGGCAAGCGGTGGGCGAATTGATGGAGCGAGAAGCGAAGGAAGAGAAGGGACGGTGAAAGCGACGTGATTGAGTGATTGGTGATTGGTAAATTGCTTCTAATCACCAGTCACCAATCACTCAATCACTCTGGATGATATCCATATGAATCATGAGGCGCTCAAGGGGTTGCTCGGGAATGTTCGACGCGGCAAGGTGAGCATCGGCGCAGCTATGGAGCGGCTGCGAACGCTTCCGTATGAGGATCTTGGTTTTGCGTCGCTCGACCACCATCGCTCACTCAGGCAGGGCTTCCCGGAGGTCATCTTCTGCGAAGGAAAAACGAAGGGGCAGGTACTGGCGATTGCGAAAAGCCTGTTGAAGAAAGGCGGGCCCTTTCTGGCCACTCGAGTCCAGGATGATATCGGACGGGCGCTGACGCGACTCGACCGCCGCATGACGTACCATGAGCAAGCCAAGGTGGCGGCGATCCACGCGGCGAAAGGACGAGGACTAGGAGATATTTTGGTGATCACTGCCGGGACCGCCGACATTCCCATTGCTGAAGAGGCCAAGATCACCGCCGAAGTGATGGGTAGCCGTGTTGATTCGCTCTATGACGTCGGAGTGGCAGGCATTCATCGGGTACTCGGACGGCACGACCGCCTGCGACAAGCGCGCGCCGTGGTCGTGGTGGCAGGGATGGATGGCGTATTACCTAGTGTGGTGGGAGGATTGGTCGACCGTCCAGTGATCGGAGTTCCGACCAGTCGAGGATACGGAGCGAGCTTCGGGGGATTAGCGGCATTGCTGACAATGTTGAATTCTTGCGCCGCCGGCGTCGCCGTCATGAACATCGATAACGGCTTCGGCGCCGGGGTGCTCGCGCATCGAATCAATATTTTGGGCGAGGGGCTAGAGGCTAGAGGCTAGAGAAGGAATCTTACCTCTCGCCACTAGCCTCGTGCTGCTGGCCTACTACTTTACTTCCACCGTCCCCCGCTTGGGCCACGACGTCATTTGCGTGCGGAGGCCTTTCTCTCCTACCGAGAGCAACTTGGCGCGAACTTCATAGTGATACGAACCGGCAAGGGCCTGATGTTTATTCTGGTCCCGCCCATCCCACTGCAAGGTGATGGAGACTCTCGGGACGGGGTCGTTGGAAGCAGAGACGTTGGAATTTGCTTCTCCATTCGCGGATGGTGAATGAGAGCCTGATTCAACGGGCCGGCGACTCGATAAGAAACGAAAAGAATTCTTCGATGCCGAACTCACGAGGGATGACACCTCCAACATGGTTGCGCCTTCGAGATCCTTTGGTAGCTCCACTACGAGAGCAAAGTCGAGCGCACTTCCTTCAGTCATGGAATAGGGATTCGGTGAAACCGAAAGTTGAACAATCTTGAGATCCGGTTCCGGACGAGGCGCGGACTTCCGTTTAGTTTTGGCCTCACCATCTGCAACCGGAACGAGGAGCATGAGACCAGTCAGTGACAGGAGAACGATAATCCGAAGCAGCGTTGACAGAGGATTGATCGTGGATGATTGCATCGCCTCTAGGTCGTCGGCATCGGGAGACGTGGAAACTGAACTTGCCTCGGCCGGTCAAGGCGTAGAGGGGATAACATAGCCTGTCTCCTCTGTCAATAAACGTATCGGCAGAATGGGTGAGCGGCTAGGGGCGAGAGGCAAGGGGTGAGCACTGAAACCTCTGTTCTCTACCATGAAGGACCTCTCGCCTCTTGCCCCGCGTCTGTTCGGTACATTGCTGCGCGCGTTCGGCTTCGGTAAGATGGGCGCCACTGGGGCACCGGCATAGCGGTTGGAGATCAGACACCGTGGCTATTCATCTTCACTTTGATTGTTTCTCGGGAATCAGCGGCGACATGATTCTGGGCGCGCTGGTCGATGCGGGCACGTCCTTTAAGGATTTGACCAGCGGGTTGAAAGCCTTAGGCCTAGGTGCATTCAGGCTGACAAGAAGGAAGGTGCTGCGCGGCGGACTGCAGGCCACCAAGGTCGATGTCGTGATTGAAAAAGGGTTCGAGGCTCCTCTTTCGCTGGATCGTATTCATCGCATTCTTCGCCGCAGTCGGTTGCCGAAGATCGTCAAGGATCGAAGCCATGCGGTGTTTGACATGCTGGCCGAGGCGGAGGGCCGGGCTCATCATCGACACCCTTCCAAGGTACATTTTCACGAGGTGGGAGTGATCGATTCGTTCGTCGATGTGGTCGGGGGGCTGCTCGGCCTCCATCTGTTGTGTGTGACCAGGATTACAGCCTCTCCGATCAATCTCGGAGCCGGAACGGTCGGCTCCTCTCACGGCCGGTTGCCGGTCCCTGCACCGGCGGTCGCCGCGCTGACGGAAGGAACGCCGGTCTATAGCGACGGACCTCGCCGCGAACTGACCACCCCGACTGGAATCGCCTTGTTGCGAACCGTCGTCGATCAATTCGGTGCTCTTCCGTTGATGCGTCCGACCGGTATCGGGTATGGGGCCGGCTCCGCCGATCCTCCAGGGTGGCCGAATGTGTTACGAGTCTTCCTCGGTCGATCCCTGAGCGACGTTGCTGCTCAGACCGATTCGATCGTTCAAATCGAAACCAACCTTGATGATCTTAACCCACAGGCCTATGAGACCGTGCTCGATCGCATCTTGGCGGTCGGAGCCGTGGATGTGACGTTGACGCCGGTGATCATGAAACGCGGTCGGCCCGGCATCGTGCTGACGGCATTGGCGGCACGCGAGAAGGCGGATCCCGTGATCGACATCGTCTTGCGCGAGACGACGGCGCTGGGTGTCCGAATCCAAGAGGTGACCCGGCGAGTGCTCTCGCGGCGATTTATCACGGTACCCACGAGTGGAGGGGACGTGCAAGTGAAGATCGCCGATATTGAACCGGGACAGAGCAAGGCAGCGCCGGAATATCTCGACTGCAAGCGCATCGCCGAACAAACTGGGCGGCCGGTCAGAGATGTCATGGAGGAAGCGATGCTGGCGTTTCGCCGATCGGAAGGAGGCAAGGGGCGCGCGACGAGAGGAAAGAACTCGAGGACGAGCCGGTGACCGTCCTGTTGTATGCGCTGTTGTTTTTTGTGTCCGTCGTTGTGACGCTCGGTGGCTGCAGCCTCTTCACAAATGCAATCGAATGGCTCGGGAAGCGACTCAAAGTTTCCGAGGGCGCGGTAGGCAGCATCTTCGCCGCCGTAGGGACCACCCTTCCGGAAACTTCCATCCCCATCATCGCTATTTTTTTTGGTACGGGGCAGGAACGCACCGACGTGGGCCTCGGAGCGATTCTCGGGGCGCCGTTCATGCTCAGCACATTGGTCATACCCATTCTCGCGGCCTTGTTGATTGTGTATGCGAGAATGGGAAAGCGAGCGGCGACCTTTAGGCTTGATTATCGAGAAGTCCGGACCGATCTCCTCTTCTTTTTGGTCGGGTATGGATTGGCGATCGTCTGCGCCATCGTGCCTTCACGGCCATTGCATTATGGAGTCGCAGCCTGTTTGCTTGCCTCGTACCTTTATTACATGAAGCTCAAGTTCTCGGCGCCGGATGATGAGGCAGTGACCGCTTCCAGTCTGGAGCCGTTGATCTTCGCTCGCCGCACCACCGCTCCATCGTACCTGTCGATCGGCATTCAAGGGGTTGTGGGATTGCTGGGATTGATGGCGGGCGCCCACCTCTTTGTCACTGCCGCGAAATCCATCGCCGTGGAACTTCAGGTATCCCCGCTTCTCTTGGCTCTTTTGATCGCACCGCTGGCTACAGAGCTACCGGAAATGTCGAATAGTTTTCTCTGGCTCTATCGAAAAAAAGATCGTTTGGCCGTCGGTAATGTCACGGGGGCCATGGTGTTTCAGGGAACCTTCCCGGTTTCGGTCGGACTCATGGGCACGGAATGGATGTTAACCCCGTCCGCCCTCGTCACGATGGTGTTGGCCATGATCGCCGTGAGTATCAGTCTCGGACAAATCCTAACCGGCGGCCACTGGCGTCCATGGTTGTTGGGAAGCAGCGCGCTCCTTTATATTGGGTACACGATGTATCTATATGGGTCGTAAGTGCGTGATGACTGGTGGGTAAGAAGCACCGGACAAGAGGCAAGGGACCGGAAGCGATGGGTAAGAAAAAGACCGGTTCGTTCAGGAATCAGGCGGACAAGCCGCTGCTCGGAATCACGATGGGCGATCCGGCTGGGATCGGACCGGAAGTGTTGGCGAAGGCCTGCGCCGGCGGACAACTTAGCCGCTTCTGCCGGCCCATTGTGATCGGATCGTTGCCCGTGATGAAACAGACCGTTCGGGCGTTACATCTACCGCTCACCGTTGGAGCGGTCGACGGGCACGAGAAATTGGATTGGAGTGCGCGCCATGTCTCGGTCCTTGATCCACTGGAGCATCCATTGGGACGATTTCGCCGGGGAGCAGCGGCGGAACTCACCGGACGGGCGTCGGTGGCCTTCATTGTGAAAGCGGTCGACCTGGCGAAGATCGGCTGTATCGATGGGATCGTGACCGGTCCCATTAACAAGGAGGCGATGAACCTCGCAGGATGGCGCTATCCGGGCCACACGGAATTGTTGGCTGACCTGACCGACAGCAAGGAAGCGGGCATGATGATTGTCGGAGGGCCGCTGAAAATCATGTTTGTGACGACCCATGTCGCCATCAGCAAGCTCTCGGCCTCGTTGACCCAGGAAGGGATCGGAAAGGCCATCAGACTCGCCCATCTTGCCCTCACCGACTCCTTCGGCATCTCGCAGCCGAAGATCGGGGTGGCCGCGTTGAATCCGCATGCCGGGGAAGCCGGGCTGTTCGGTGACGAAGAAGGCCGTCTCATATACCCTGCCGCGCGAAAAGCACGGGCTGCCGGGATTCAAGCCAGCGATCCCTTGCCGGCCGACACCCTGTTTGGAAAAGCGGCGAGAGGCGAGTTTGACGGCGTCGTGGCGATGTATCACGATCAGGGACTCATTGCGCTTAAGCTCGTCGCGTTCGGCAGGTGCGTCAATATGACGGTCGGCCTGCCGATCATTCGCACGTCGGTGGATCATGGAACAGCGTACGACATCGTGGGAAAGGGAGTGGCCGACCATGGGAGCTTGCTGGAAGCGGTGAAGCTGGCGGCTCGCCTCGTCCAAGCGAACGTGAGGGGGACACAGCCCGCAAGGCGGCAACAGAAAGGCTGAATCATGTCTGACGTCAAGAAATCGGCGCACGAGATCATCGCCCTCCAACTCAAGGAGCTGGACGCGATCCTCAACCAGACGATGCAGGACTTAAATACGGTGGGAGGCAGCGAGCGAGTCGGCAAATGGAAAGCCAAAACGACGGCGCTGATCGCGCAATATGTTGGCCAGCAAGAAAGTCAGGCATTTGCCGCGAAACATCCCGGCCCCTCCTTCACCAACGATCTCTTCGAAGAATTCACCGACGAAGTTGATTTCTACAAGACGACGCTCACGGCCTTTGCCAAAACATGGCCGATCGCTGGGACAGGCGCCGCCGGCTCCGATTAGTGCGATTGGTATCATGGCGTCGTCCCCTCCAGTCCTGAAACGTCTCGGACAGCATTTTCTCATCGATCACAATATCGTCCGGAAGATGTTGTCGTTGGCGGACCTCCATGTTGAGGACACTGTGCTGGAAATCGGGCCTGGTCGAGGTGTGCTCACTGCTCCGCTCTGCGCCGCTGCGCGCCGCGTGATCGCGCTCGAGATCGATTCGAAACTTTATCAGTATCTCGGCGAAATCCTGCGGGATTGCCGGAATCTGGAGTTGTGGCGCGGGGATGCGCTGGAGTATGCCTATGACCAACTGCCCTACGGAACCGTGATCGTGGCGAACTTACCCTACTACGTGTCCACTCCGATACTGTTCAAACTGCTGGACGCACACGACCGCATCGATCGAATGATCCTCATGCTGCAGAGCGAAGTCGCCCAGCGGATGGTCGCGCAGCCCGGCGCCCGTGAGTACGGCGTGCTTTCCGTACAGACGCAATACGCGGCCGAGGTCACGCTGGGCTTTCACGTATCTCTTCAATGCTTCCGCCCACGTCCTGAAGTAGCCTCTGCCGTCGTCCGCCTGCATATGCGGCGGCGCCGTCGCCTGCCGAGTACCGATGAAGCGCTTTTCACTCGAATCGTCCGGGCATCATTCGCGCATCGCCGCAAGACGCTGGCGAACTCTCTGCGGGACGAGGGGTGGGCGGCCAACGCAATCGGTGCGGCGCTCTCATCAGTCGGAATCGCACCGACGCGTCGCGCGGAAAGCTTGACTGTCGAAGAGTTCATTGCTTTGGTATCGACCATCAAGCAACTCAACACTCAGCGCTCATGACTCATCACTTCCGCTTGCCGCCCCTTGCCTCGTGCCCGGCAAGCTGCTACCATCCCGCGCATGGGTGTATCCACCACGGCAAAACGCGGTGACGCCCGGAGTGCCTCTTCGCCACCATCCCATCTGCAGCACGAGGTGATCGGCGTTCTGCTGATCACGGTCAGTCTGCTGACGCTGCTGAGCCTCGTGTCGTTCGTTCCGGGCGAGGTCAAATCCATCGGATCGAGCGTGACCGGTGCATCGGGTCCTACCAGGAACCTCATCGGATCGGCAGGCGCTCTGCTGGCCTCCGGGTTCTTCGCTCTGATCGGCGGGGCTGCCTACCTATTTCCGTTCCTTCTCGGTCTGCTTGGGATTCGCTGTTTCACGCGAAGCCCGATCACGCTGAGATTGCGAAACGCAGGTAGTTCCCTGGCCGCGCTCCTGTTTTTGGCCGCATTGTTCCATCTCGAAGTGATCGGGGTGCCGACCTGGTCGAGCGGCGTGGTGCAACGAGGCATGGCCGGCGGTCTGTTCGGCCAACTGGTCGGGGATGGATTGCGAAGCTATTTCGCCAGCACCGGCGCTCACATCATCGTCTTGGCCGGGCTCTTGGTGTCGCTTCTCTTCGCGGCTCCGATCTCTCTGGCTCGCGTCTTCCAGCAACTTCCGGCATGGTGGGAAACGGTGAAAACCCGCCTGGCGAAAGTGATTCCCGCCTGGGATGAGACTGCGGTCGAGGAGGGACCGGTCAAGAAAGCCAAGTCGAAAGCGGCGAAGAGCCATCGCGCCGCGCCGACGGATGAAGCGGGCGAGCCGATCGTGGAAATGCCCATCGTCCAGCCTGCACGTCCGCAGGTCGAAATCAAGTCCTTCCCCAAGCCGAAGGAAGCCGAGGAGCCGCTGCCGGATGTGGTATTGGCTGAAGCCGTCTCTGACGGCTACTTGCTGCCTGATCCGGCAGAACTGCTCAGCGATCCGTCCGGCCCCCTATCCCGGATGTCGGATGACGAACTCAAGAGCCAGTCGGAAATATTGACCAAAGCTCTACGGAGTTTTGGAATTGAAGGAAAAGTGACGGAAGTCCGTCCTGGACCCGTCGTCACCATGTATGAATTCGAGCCGGCGCCGGGAACCAAAGTCGCCAGGATTGTCAATCTGGCCGACGACTTGGCGCTGGCGTTGAAAGCCATCAGCCTCCGCATTGTCGCGCCTCTTCCCGGTAAGTCGGTCGTGGGCATTGAAGTGCCGAACCCCTCTCGCGAGACGGTGTCGTTAAAGGAAGTGGTGACGAGCGAGGCGTTCGGCCGGTCACGATCCAAGCTCACGCTCGCCTTAGGCAAGGACATTTTCGGCGCGCCCGCAACGGCGGACCTCAAGACGATGCCGCACCTCTTAGTGGCGGGAGCAACCGGCGCCGGCAAGAGCGTGAGCTTGAACACCATGCTGCTGAGCCTCTTGTTTGCCGCCAGGCCGGATGAGGTCAAACTTCTGCTCATCGATCCCAAGATGCTGGAGTTTCAGTCCTACGACGGCATCCCGCATTTGCTCAGACCGGTGATTACCGAACCGAAATCGGCGGCGCGCGGATTGGGATGGGTGGTGCAGGAAATGGAACGGCGATACAAGTTGTTAGCGGAAGCCGGAGTCCGCAACATTGATGCCTACAATCGGCGAGTCGCAGAAGCGCAAGGGATCCTACCGGAAACGACACCCATCGGTGTGCTTGAGCAGGCAGAATTGCCCATTCAATTTCTCACGGAAGAGGCACGGCTGTCTGCGGGGGAAACGATTGCACCGGAGAGCGGCACGGCTGCGCCGGCAGAACCAAGCCGGACCCCGCCGGAGCCGCTGCCCTATATTGTCGTCATGATCGACGAGTTAGCGGATCTGATGATGGTCGCGCCGAAGGATGTGGAGGACAAAATCGCCCGGCTGGCTCAAATGGCGCGAGCCTCCGGCATTCATCTCGTGCTCGCCACGCAACGTCCTTCCGTGGACGTGCTGACCGGCTTGATCAAGGCCAATTTCCCGGCGCGCATTGCATTTCAGGTTTCTTCAAAGACAGACTCTCGGACCATTCTCGACGCCAACGGGGCAGAGGCGTTGTTGGGCCGCGGGGATATGCTCTACCTGGCCTCCGGAACGGGTCGGCTGACTCGATTGCACGGTTCGTTCGTGTCGGATGACGACGTGCGGCGCGTGGTCGAGTTCGTCAAAGCTCAGGCCTCGCCCAACTATAGCCAGGAGTTGCAATCGCTGCGGCAAGAAGAAGCGACGGAAGAACAGGAACAGGATGAAGTGTACGAGCAAGCCAAGGACCTTGTGTTGTCTTCCGGGCAGGCTTCTGCATCATTGATTCAGCGGCGATTGCGTGTCGGATACCCCAGGGCTGCCCGCATGATCGAGCAAATGGAAGCCGAGGGATTGGTCGGAGCGCCGGGACGGGATGGACGGCGTGAGGTGGTGGTGCGGCGAGGACCGGTCGGAGAAGAAGAAGCATGAGAGATTTGGCATGAACGGACCCTGCCGGCTCACCGTCTCGCCGGCGTGCGCAAACGTGATGCTCCTTATTCGTCGCATCACGCACCTCCCAGAGCGCGCACGATCAGAATGTGCTCGCTCGGGAACGAGCGCGTCTTGGCGTGCTCGGGGTGGGCGGGTGAGAATAATGGGCGCAGTAGCGGCTGCCCCGCCGGCCCCTCCGCCAGTATGAAAAATTGGATTGCACACGCGGAATAGGGAACACCCCGGTCATGCCACGCCCCGCAGGCAAGATAACATTCGCTTTTGTTCTTCTAATGAGTATCTGTTCCGTACCATCCCTCGCGGTCGAAGAGAGTAATGAAAAAGCGCAGAAGGAGATCCGGGAGGTTGTGAAGAAGGTTCAGGCTCGGTATGAACAGACGAAGGATCTGCAGGCGGATTTTACTCAGAAGACGAGGATCGAAGGGTTTGAGAGGCCGGTGACCTCGTCGGGCAAAGTCTACATCAAGAAGCCGGGACGATTGCGGTGGGATTATCTGGATCCTGCCGTCGAAGAGATTTATGTGAACAAAGACGAAGTCAAAATGTACGTGCCGGAGCATAAACAAGTGCTGGTCGGAAAACTCACCCAAATGGCCGCCTCCCAAGCCCCTTTGCAGCTACTGCAAGGCGTGGCGAAATTGGACGAACAATTCGATGCCATCCCCACTCCGGACAAAGAGCGCGGCGCGGGTGGAATCCGCATCGTGACGCTGCTGCCGAAGATCAAGGACAACGAAGGAGTGCGAGGCATCCAGCGTATCGTCTTGGAGGTTCAGCCCAAGACATATTTTATCAAGAGTCTGTCGCTGCATGAGGTCAGCGGGAACGTGGCGACGTTCGAGTTTGCCGAGTTGAAAGCAAACAGCGGTCTGAAGGAAGATGTCTTTGAATTCCAAGCGCCGGCTGGAGTCGAAGTGGTGAAAGCGCCGACGCTCAGCGCCCCATAAGGGCGCTGAGCAGTGCTGAGTGCTGAGTTAGCGGTGAACTCAGAACTCAGCACTCAGCACTCAGAACTAGGAAAAGGGTTGATGTTACAAACAGCAATGGGGACGATGACAGAGGCGGTCGAGCGCGCGGTGGCGGCGCTCGATTTTGATCACGCGCGCAAAGAGTATTGGGAGCAGAATGAATTCGTCTATTTGAAAGGGTTCCTTCCTCGGGATGT
>JBQTHT010000129.1:0-28980 GCA_052389595.1 Nitrospiraceae bacterium | reverse complement strand
CATGTCACCCATCCACGTCGAAGAGGCCAGAGCGTGATCCACACGAGGACGATCAGCCAGCGTCAACGACGTGAGGGGTAAGGCGTGAGAGGTCCATTCAGGACTGTGGGTTGCGGACTGAGGACTGAGACCGGAGCCGGCCCTACCCCTCCCGCCTAATGTTTCACGCCTGAGCCGTGCCGTCAGCCCAACCAGCGGTCGGAGGACGACGACATCCTCCTGAAATCGTCCGATCATTTGACGGTTTTGGGCCAAGGTGTCGATCATGTCATCCCGTTCAAGAAGCGCGGCGATCCGGTCGGCGTATGCATCCGGGACATGACTGGAGGCAAGGGGCGAAGGGCTAGAGGAAAGACCGTCTGACCCCTTGCCACTCGCCTCTCGCCCCTCGCCTGACTGCAAGTACGGGCATTTTGAATCCCATCCCAGGAGGACCTCGCTGCGATCGGCGCTCCACATGACGGCCAAGGGATAGATCTGACAATCCAAGGGTCTGGATTCGTAGATACGGCAGTGTGATGTCAGCGGATCAAACGCCGGGCAGAGATATCCCTCTCCGCGAGGGTGAGGCACAACGCTGATCTGGCATCCGTCACGGGTAGGAAAATGCGAAGGATCTATACCACCATCAAGAGCCTGACGGATTTCTTCGGCGGTGAAGTATGGCCGAAGGAAGCTGTCGGACTCAGGGAAACGGCAGCAGATCTCGCAGCTGAGGCATACCCGACTCGGAACGACCTGCGGCAAGCGTCCGATCTTAATGAAGGCGGTTTGATCAGTCATAGCGCGTCGATTGTCGGTCTCTTTCACCGATCGGCATTCTACCATCCTTCCTGCAGAGGTCATAACCCTCGAAGACTTTTGCGCGATGAGTTGCTTCGCCCGGAACTTCCTGACCGAATCGTCCAAGCGACGTTTCACAACGGAAACAAAACTCTGAAATTCTTTGACCGGTCGGGCAGTCACTGGGATACTGCGGCGAGAGTCTTCTAACGGACCGTTGAACCATGCCGCACCCTGGCGATCCGAAGCCCATACAGTACGACCCCCAGACGCTCCTCGATTCACAGCCTCTGATTATCACCGTCATCGATCCGGCGTCTTACAAAGTCGTCTTTCAGAACCAACCCGCCATCGCTAAATTCGGCGATATTTCCGAGAAGACCTGCCATGAGAACATTGCCGGATGCTCGTCCCCCTGCTCATTTTGCAAAATGCCTGAAGCCGTCCGGACGGGCCGCATGACGACCAGCGAGGTGGCCTTGCCGAATGATGAATACCTCCTGGTCCAGTGGTCCAAGGCCAACACCACGGACGGCCGGGTCCACGTGGTGGAGACCATCACCGACATTACCGCGCTAAAACGTCAGCAGAATGAGGCCGAGCTTTCAGCTCAAAAATTGAAGAACGTCAATCGGGAACTGCTGTACTTGAATCAACAACTGGCCGATCAATCCGTCCGCGACGGTTTGACCGGTCTCTATAATCACTCTCACTTCCAACAACTGCTTGCTGTGATGTGCGCGCAAGCCCAGCGTTCGCATGTCCCTCTGTCGGTGCTGTTCATCGACCTGGATAACTTCAAGAGCATCAATGATACTCACGGACATGCCGCGGGCGATCAAGTGCTCCGGGAAATGGGTTGGCTCCTCGATAGTCAACAGGCGCGGGATCAACGAGACAGGCTCACCCGTGGTGGCGATATCGCTGCTCGGTATGGAGGAGAAGAGTTTGCCGTGATTCTGCCCAACACGTCCGTGGAAGGGGCCGTCAGTTTTGCGGAGCGGCTCCGGCACCGAGTGACCACCTTGATGCTCTTACCGGAACTGGCGGCGATCGTGGACCCGCCGTTCTTGCTCACTTGCAGCATCGGCGTGGCGACCTTTCCCGTTCACGCTTCGATCCCCTCCGACCTTATTCCGGCGGCGGATTCAGCCGTCTATGACGCCAAAAAATCGGGAAAGAATTGCGTACGGGTCTCTACATCAACACCGGCCAACGCCGCCGTTCCATCTCCGAATCGGCTCTAGGCCCGCGCTTCACTGCAATCGCACCCGCCACATGAAATAATGTCGCCTCAGGCTTGCTCGGCTCAGTCCTCTTGTCTGATCTGAACACGCGTGTTACGATCTTTCCATTGCATTCTAGAAAAAGGACGTCGTCGCCCCAAGGACGCACTCGTTGGCACTCACACAGCATCTCTCCGATCCCGTCGGTTCAGACACTCCCCACCGGCGCTGTTCCCTCATTCGTGACACCCTGATTCAATCGGGGCTGTATGCCGGTTCGTCCACCAGCGTCGATCCGGGCTCTCTTGTCTCCGGAGCAGACCCACCGTGGTGGCGTTTGAGCCCGTCGGCTTTTCCTCTCTCCACGGATCAGGTGTCATTTTTTCGTGAGCTTGGGCAGGACTTACTCGCACTGTATCGAGCGGTGAACCGTCTGTACTTCGATAGCGTGCACGGGGCTCAGCCGGCATGGGTTGCGGGGTATCTGGACCAGGGCAAGCCGGAGTCTCTCATTAGTTACAGCCGAATGAACCGTTTTCGTGATCACGTCCCCGCCGTCATACGTCCCGATATGATCCCGACGCAAAACGGCATGGTGATCACGGAACTCGATTCCGTTCCCGGCGGCATCGGATTGACTGCTTGTCTGTCTCAAGCCTAC
The DNA here is from genome assembly GCA_052389595.1 of Nitrospiraceae bacterium. Taxonomy (GTDB): domain Bacteria; phylum Nitrospirota; class Nitrospiria; order Nitrospirales; family Nitrospiraceae; genus JBQTHT01. Next base: position 26,310 of record JBQTHT010000129.1, on the reverse strand, counting down.
GCCGACCTTGACCGGAGCGCAGAACCTTCTCATCAGCCGGCGACCATCATCGGCGGTCGCGACGGCATGCTCCGAGGATTCGCCGCTATGCTTCGCGGCCAGCAGGGGAGCGTGCCTGGTTGCGTCGCGATCATCGTGTCCGACGAAGCCAAGGACTACCGGCCGGAAATGCAGTGGCTCGCCGCGCGTCTCCGTGAAATAGGTTTGGACACGTACTGCGTTGACCCTCGCCAGGTCCATTTCACCGAAGAAGGGCTGTTTCTTGAACAAGAGTCCGGTCGGAAGACAGTCGGACTCATCTATCGATTCTATGAACTCTTCGATTTGAAGAATATCCCAAAGTCAGAGCTGGTGCTCTATGCGGCAAAGAAAGGATATGTTGCGATCACACCTCCTTATAAGCCGGCGTTGGAGGAGAAATCGTCGTTCGCATTGATCCATCACCCTTCGCTTCGACCATTCTGGCAGCGGGAACTCGGTGAAGACACCGTCGCAAAACTCATCGCTCTGATGCCTCGCACCTGGATCCTCGATCCAGCGCCGATCCCGCCGACCGCAGTCATCCCGCATCTGGAGGCGGGCGGTCGCGCGGTTTCGAACTGGCGAGAGTTGGCTTCCGCGACGCAGAAGGAGCGTCATTTCGTCGTGAAGCCGTCCGGTTTTTCAGAACTGGCGTGGGGCAGCCGCGGCGTCTCGGTCGGTCACGATTTGTCGCAATCTGAATGGACCGCGGCGATAGAAGCCGCGTTGTCATCGTTCTCCGTCACACCCTATGTGCTCCAGGAATTTCACAAAGGGCGTTCATTCGACCTATCCTATCTCGACCCCCCCGCCGATGCGATCGTTCCGATGACTGGACGTGCGCGGCTGTCCCCGTACTATTTTGTGACCGGCGAGAAAGCCGAACTAGGCGGCATTCTTGCGACCGTCTGCGCGCTCGACAAGAAAGTCATCCACGGGATGCGGGATGCGATTATGACGCCGTGCGCCATCGCGCCGGAAGCGAGCGGCGCAAATTCTGAGTGCTAAGTTATGAGTTCTGAGTTAAAGACCAAAAACTCAATACTCAGCACTCAAGACTCAGAACTACACGAACTAGTGAGTGGGAAATGGCTTTAACCCTCTACCACGTTCACTGGTGCCCGGAATGCGGACTGGTGCGCAACAAATTGGATGAATTGGGGTTATCGTATGAAAGCGTGGTGGTCCCGGACGCCCGGCCCATGCGGAAGCAGGTATACGACGCGTCCGGCCAATACTACGTGCCGGTCCTCAAAGATGGCGACACCATCCTCACTGAAACTTGGGAGATCCTAGACTATCTTGACCAGCGCCATGGACTGAAAAACGGTCAAGGTCAAGAGACGAGCGGCGGAGAAGAAGATGCCCCATGTTGCTCCCTCTAACAATCCCCTTTCCGGATGATTTCAACGGACTGCCTCAAGCCTCTCGCCCAGGAGACATGAAGAATGGAAGAATGGAGACGAATACTCGCTGAGAGCGTAGTCAAGCCGAAGGACTTGGCCGACCATCTCAGCATCGATGTCAAAGAGATCGAAGCCATCGTAGGAGAGTATCCCATGCGGATCACTCCCACCGTCATGGCGACGATCAAAGAGAAGGGAGATGCGATCTGGAAGCAGGTCGTTCCTGATCCCGAAGAGATGGCGGATGTGGACGCCGAGGACGACCCGCTTGAAGAAGACCTCATGAGTCCGGTCCCGCATCTCGTCCATCGCTATCCGGACCGTGTCTTGTTGATGGTGACCAATCAGTGTCCTATTTATTGCCGGTTTTGTACCAGAAAGCGTCTGGTCGGCAAACCGGGGTTTCTCAAAAAGGGCGAATTGGACCGGGCCATCACCTATTTACGGGAACACACCGAGGTGCGGGATGTGATTTTGTCCGGCGGCGATCCTCTACTGTTGCCGGACCATTTGCTCGAACGCGTGCTGAAGTCGCTGCGGTCCATCCCACACCTGGAAATCATCCGCATCGGCTCTCGCGTGCCCGGATCTCTCCCCCAACGTATCACCTTAAAACTCTGTGAAATGATCAAGAAGTACCATCCCGTTTATATGAATCTTCATTTCAACCATCCCGATGAACTCACACCGGAGGTCAAGACCGCATGCGGCATGCTGGCCGATGCTGGAATTCCTTTGGGAGCCCAAACCGTCTTGTTAAAAGGGGTCAACGACGATCCTGAGATCATGAAGCAGCTCGTCCACCAGCTGCTCCTGGCGCGGGTCAAACCCTACTATCTGTATCAAGCGGACCTCACGAAGGGAACGAATCATTTTCGAACGACGGTGCAGACGGGCCTTAACATCATCCGCGCATTGCAAGGACACACGAGCGGAATGGCCGTTCCTCACTTCGTGATCGATGCGCCTGGTGGAGGAGGGAAGATCCCGTTGTTGCCCGGCGACTATGTGGTCCATTTGGATGAAGAAGGCGCGCTGTTGAAGAACTACGAACATAAGAGCTTCCATTATCCGCAGCCGCCGCTCACTGCCTCCCTCTCCGCAAGAGAAAAAGAAGCGGGTGAGGGAACCTCGCGAGAACTGCCGATGGTGGGAGCCCGCCGATCGTGGAATGAGTGCGAGAATGGAAGCGATGGAGGTTTTGACAATCTGTGAAATCCGCCCCTCGTCAGCCCGGCATTCTCCCCTATCAGCGCATCAAACAGCTCATTGCTTCACAGGTTATCCGCGCCGGCGCGCCGATCGAGGATCGACAAATTCAACCAGCCAGCTTGGATCTCCGACTAGGCAAGAAAGCCTACCGCTTGATCAGCAGCTTTCTTCCGGAACTGTCCGAAATCACCAGTCGCCTGAACGTGCTTGATTTTTACCAGTCCGACTTGGTGATGTATGAAATGGATCTCACCGGAGGGGCCGTCCTCGAAAAAGGGCATGTGTATTTGGTCCCATTGTTGGAGCACGTCCAACTCCCGAAGAACTTACGCGCCAAAGCCAACCCCAAAAGCACCACGGGGCGTCTGGATGTGTTTACGAGGGTCGTCACCGATATGAATACAGGTTTTGACGAAATTCGCGCCGGCTATCACGGCCCCTTGTACTTGGAAGTAGTCCCGCGCTCGTTCGCGATCAAAGTCAAGACCGGCTATTCGCTGAATCAACTGCGTTTCGTCCGCGGCCAGGCGGCCGTGTCGGACTCGGCGCTCAAGGCGCTACACAAGACGGAACCGCTGCTCTACCACAATGTGCAAACCGAGAAACCCGTGGGCAAAGACGATTTCCGGACAGACCAAGGCCTGTTCCTGAGGATAGACCTGAAAGGCGCCGACCGCGGCGATCGGCCGGTCGTCGGCTATCGAGCTAAGAAAAACAGTCATGTGGTCGATCTCTCGAGAATCGGCTATTACGCGGCTCTGGATTTTTGGGAACCGATTGAACGTCACCGACAAGGCAGTCTGTTGCTGGAACCGGAGGAATTCTATATTCTGGCTTCCAAAGAACGGATTCGCGTCCCACCCACCTATGCCGCAGAGATGGTCGCGTTTGAAGCAGCCTGCGGCGAACTGCGTACGCACTATGCGGGGTTTTTCGATCCCGGATTCGGCTATGGCCGGGGGGACCGTCAGGGCACGCAAGTCGTTCTCGAAGTGCGTCCCCATGACGTTCCTTTTCTCATCCATGACGGCCAGACGTTCTTTAAGGTAGTGTACGACAAGATGACCGAGCATCCCACGCAGGTCTACGGCATGGGGCTCGGTTCCTCCTATCAACAACAAGGGCTTACGCTCAGCAAACACTTCAAGGCCTGACGGAGGATTGTTGAAAAAGGCTTCCAACTTCGTCACTATCGTGGAAGGCGGCCACCTCACTCTCTCGGCGGCGCGCACAAACATGGCGCTCTATTCGTCGTGCCGTGCACCCTCACGTAGCCCATATGGAAGAGAGAGCTGTTTGGCAGCTCGGGGTGGGCGGGTGAGAAACGGGACCTGCGTGAATTCATGACATCGCCCGACGAGAAGCCAGACCAACCGACCCCGGCGCCTCAGCCGTCGCGGCCGGCTCCGGAGAAAGACTCCGAATCGCAGCTCAACGTCCCGGGGATGATGGTGGGCACGGCCTTGATGTTCATCGGCTTTTTGGATGTCTTTTTGTCCATCAGCGGCGGTTTTGAAATCAACGTCGTCCCCCTGCTCATTTATTTCGGTGGCGTCGCTATTTGGGCCAACTCAGTCATCGAGAATCCCACCATTCGTTACGCCGTCATGACCCTCGCCGTCGCCCTCGCGCTGGCTTTTTATTCGTTCGGGGAAGTTCTCTTTTGGCATAAGCAGGTGGTGTTCTGGACGACCATCGGCATCGTCGTCTTTTTCATGTTCCGAACTGCAGCGCCCGATCAGCGCTCGTAGCAGTGACGATTGCGGTCGTCATCCCAACGCTCAACGAAGAACGAACCCTTCCGCGCACCGTTTCCCGGACAATCGAGTTGGGATTTGACGAAGTGATCGTCGTGGATGGCGGCAGCACCGACAACACGACCAGCATTCTTCGATCGTTCGCTCTCAGTCCTCAGTCCTCAGCCATCAGTCCTGTTAGACTCCTGACATCTCCAGCCGGACGTGCCAAGCAAATGAATGCCGGCGCCTCGGTAAGCCATAGCGACATGCTGCTGTTCCTGCACGCAGATACGTGGTTGCCGATGAATGCTCGGTCCGTCATCGAGACGGCAGCGGCACAGCCGGATTGCGTCGGGGGGCGATTCGATGTGCGATTCGGTCACGAGTCCAGACTGAGCCGAGTGATTGCCACAATGATGAACCTCCGGTCACGCTGGAGCGGCATCGCGACCGGCGATCAAGCGATCTTCGTTAGAAAGAGCATTTTTCACCGTCTCGGCGGATATGCCGACATCCCGTTGCTGGAGGATGTCGAATTTACCAAACGGCTCAAGCGAGAAGGCCGCTTCGTTGCATTGCATGAACGGGTCACGACGTCGTATCGTCGCTGGGAGACCCAGGGACCCGTGCAGACCATTCTTCTGATGTGGCTACTTCGGCTGCTCTATCGGGTCGGTGTGAGCCCGCACCGCCTGCGCCACTTATACGGAACGGTGAGATAGCGGGCAAGAGACTAGAGGCCCGGGGCTGAGGGCGCTTATGAAACAAGCACTGAGAGACAGGAAAAAAAATGAATCCTCCGCCCCTCGCCCCTCGCCTCGCGCCTCGCGCCTGCCATGCGCGGAGAACGCCTTGATCATCTTTGCAAAGGCGCCAATTCCAGGCCAGGTCAAGACCAGGTTGTGCCCGCCGCTCACGCCGGATGAAGCGGCGACGCTCCATGGAAGCTTCGTCCTCGATACGCTCGAGCGAACCAAACAGGCCATCACGACGCATCGCCTCCCCCTGCACAGATACCTCGCCTGCGCACCGTCTGCGTCGCATGTGTTCTTTAAGATCATGGAGGAGCGGCAGGGGGTCACAGTCTTCGACCAGATCGGCGAGGACCTCGGTGCCCGCATGCTCCATGCGTGTGAAACGGTCTTGTCGCGCGGCCATCGACAGGTGTTGGTTGTAGGCACCGATGTGCCGTCGCTCCCTCTCGGTCACTACCGGCAGGCACTCGTCTTACAACAAGACCATGACTTGGTGCTGGGACCCGCGTGTGACGGTGGCTATTACCTAATCGGCTTGAAGCGAGCGATTCCGGATCTATTCGCACAAATTCCCTGGTCAACCGATCGCGTGTTGGCATTGACCCTTGAGAAAGCCGATGACCTTGGGCTCAAGACAACACTTCTGCCGGAATGGAGAGACGTCGACACAATTGCCGACTTGCAAGCGCTGATCGAAGTCGGCGCGCTCGATGCGAAAAAGCCCAAACGCGACCAATCCATCTCTTCCCGCACCTCCGGCACGCTGCAACTCATCGCGAAGCGACTGCAGTCACGTGCATAGTTCACGGGAGCAGCGAAAGATGATCAACCTCGAAATCGTCAAATGTCCGTGCAGTGCAGCATTCGCTCATGTCTATAGGATCAAGAACGGTCGGATCGTCAGGTTCCAGCAATACACCGATACGTTAAAAGTTGCCGAAGCAACGCAGCCGATGGACAAGACAATCGAACCCTTTCAGAGAATGGAGAAGAGGCGCCCATGACGGACAGAGTCGCATTGATCACAGGGGGCGCCAAAGGGATTGGACGAGCCATTGCCTTGGATTTGGCGAGTCAGCGCTGGCGCCTCGCAATCTGCTATCGCACTAGTGAGGCAGAGGCCACAAAGACCGGCGCGGCGATCCAAGAACGAGGCGGACAGGCACTCGCGGTCCGCTGCGACGTATCCGACCCCATTGCGGCCAAAGCTCTGGTGGCACAGGTGGAACAGCAATGGGGACGGATCGATGTTCTGGTCAATGGCGCCGGCCCATATCACCGGGTGAATATGTTTGAAGAAACCGTTGCCGGTTGGAACGAGATGTTCGATGCGAATCTGCACCCCATTTTTTATCTGGGACAGGCGGTCGCGCCGATCATGAAGACCCAGAAATACGGCCGGATCATCAACTTCAGCATGGCCAATGCCGATCAGATGGTGGCCCAACCGGAGGTCACGGCCCACTACATTGCCAAAGCCGGCGTGCTCATCCTTACCCGCACACTCGCGAAACTCCTGGCCCCACATGGGATCACCGTCAACGCCATCTCTCCCGGCTTCATCGACTCCGGCAGCGCGCCGCCAGGGGAACTGGCCGGCGTTGTGAAACGCATCCCCGCCGGCTACGTGGGAGATGTGGCCGACACAATAGCGGCCGTCCGGTATCTGCTGTCAGACGAGGCCCGCTATGTTAATGGAGCGAATATACAGGTCAGTGGGGGATGGGGAATCTAGCGCGCATGGCGCGCACTCAGCCACTATTTACCAAATGCCTTCTTCAACAGCGGCTCCATCTCCCCCTTCTTTTCCATCGGGTCAAGAATGTCGGTATCGCCGTAGAACTGCCCGTCGATGAACACCTTGGGAAGGGTCGGCCAATTCGTCATTTTGGTAAGGGCTTCGCGCTTGTCGGGATTCGACAGCACATCGACCACCTCATACTGAAAGCCGTATTTATCGAAGAACTGCATGGTTTCCCTCGTAAACCCACACATCGGCATGGTTTTAGTGCCCTTGCCGTAAATTAAGATTTTATGAGCCTTGATTTCCTGCTGGATTTCATCATCGAGTGGGCTTGCCATAACCGGCCTCCTATTATTCTTCCGTCGTTTGCGCGGTAATCTCCAGCGCGTGAATGCGGCCATCTTTCATTGGCGCATCCAACGCTTGATATACCATGCGATGACGGTCCAAGAGATTCTTGCCTCTGAATAGATCCGACACCACCGTGACCTTGAGATGGTCCATGGTCCCGGTTCGGTCCGTGACTGAAACCTTGGCATCGGGCAAGGCTTGTTTCACGTAAGCGGTGAGCTGGTCGCTGTTGATCACTCCATCGCCTTTCCGGCAGCTAGTCCCTCGAGAATACTCCACAGATCTTGGAAAAGGCAATTCGGTTGATTTCAACCGTTGGTGGTGTATCTCAGCCATCCCATGGCATCACTCTGCGAACGCCGCGGCCTAAACTCTTTGACAATATTGAGGAGGCCGCAGAGAAAGTGTTCGGCATGGCTGTTGCGATGTGTTCATCCAAGATGGTATTCGCAGAAATAAACGGCGGCGCAATTCACGCGGTACATATTCAACCCAGAAGGAGGACAGCATGTCGGATTTCCTATTTGGCGCTTCAACCGGTAACGGTCGAGTCATGGTGGTCGATGACGAGCCGGACATTCGCAAAGTCGTGCGCATGACGCTTCAAAAAGCCGGCTATGACGTGTTGGAAGCCGAAAACGGCGAGAAAGCCATTGAACTCATCAACACCGGCGAGAATCGGATGTTTCTGGATGTCATGATCTGCGATATCCGTATGCCGAAGATCAACGGCGTGGAAGCCATCGCCTATTTTCAGAAAGAGTATCCTCGAGTCCCATTGATCGTGCTCACGGGATTCCCGGATACCGACATGGCCACGACCTTCTTAAGAAGCGGGGTCGTGGATTACCTCGTGAAACCGGTCGAAGGAGAAAAGCTCAAAGCGGCCGTGGCGCGAGCGATGGACCAACGCGAAGTTGCGCGCCTGTAACCCGCTCCCGGTTATCAGACGGCCTTCCCTCCCAGGGAAAGGGTCCTTTCCCTGGGAGATGAGGGGCGCTCTCGTTCAGCCCACACGCGCCCCTATGCATGGTCTTTCATCCTCTGTAGGATGATCTCGATGGCTCACCGGCAGATCACCAAAGTGGCGATCCTGGGCGCAGGAAAGGGCGGCACCTGTTTGATCGATCTCCTCCACCAAATCACGGGTGTCGAGATCGTCGGCATCGCCGACAAGAACCCGCAGGCGCCAGGGCTCAGGCGCGCGACGGATCTCAAGATTCCTGTGATGGAGCAGGTCGGCGAGCTGATCATGAATCATGGAGTCAGCCTCATCGTCGACGTCACAGGCGACCCCGAGATAGAGCGTTTCATCCATGCGCACAAAAGAGCGGGAGCTGAATTTTTAGGCGGAGCGGCGGCTCGGCTGTTGTGGAATCTGGTGCAGCACCAATCAAAGTTGCAGGCGGAGATTCTCCATGCCGAAAAACTCGCCGGGATCGGCTCGTTTGCCTCCGGATTGGCTCACGATATCAACAACCCGCTTCAAATGATTTTGGGCACGGCCGAAAATCTCCTGGATGAAAAGGATCCAACCGTCATTCAGGATTGCGCCAGAGACATCATTGAAGCGGTGCGCAGGACGAGTTCGATATGCCGAGACTTGACCCGCTACTCCAGACGGTCCGCCGACGGGAGCCCTGTGATGGTGGACATCAATCAGAAATTAGACGAAGCGCTTAAGATCGCCCAGTATGCCGTCGCCTTCCAAGATGTGGAGGTCAGTAAGCAGTATGCACCGATTGTTCGGGTGCATGGAAATCCGGACGAAGTGCTGCATGTCTTTGTGAATCTCATCACGAACGCCGTCCAGGCCATGTCACATGGCGGCGTCTTGACGCTGAAAACTCACGCCGATGACGGCACGATCGTCGCCGCCCTATCCGATACCGGAAACGGCATCCTTCCTGAAGCGCTGCCGCTTATTTTTGAACCTTTTTATACCACCAAGCCTCCAGGAAAAGGCACCGGTCTCGGTCTGTATAATGTGAAGACCGTGATCACAAGCATGGGCGGCTCGATTGCCGTCGACAGCCAAGTCGGCCAAGGAACAACATTCCGGATCTCCTGGCCGATTCCTGATCAGAGGGAGGCGTCGATCTGATGACGGGCCAGGAACGTTCGCTCATACCAAGGCGCACGCGATGGGGGTTAAAGGGAAAACTCATCCTCTCCATGCTCCTGGTCGGAGTCGTCCCGCTCCTGGTGGGGCTCGGGATGGCCTTTATCCAAGGGTCGCGCGAGATCAAGGAAGTCAGCGGAGAAAGTTTCAAGGCCCTGGCCACGGAAGCGGCCAGAAAGCTTGACCTGTTGGTCGCTGAGGAAGTCGCCCGGACTGCGCGCATTGCAGCTGATCCCGCCATTGTCCTCGAATTGGAGAGGCGGCGAGATATGGTGCACGATTTCACAGAGCAAGAAAACCGCAAGGCGCTCGCCGAAAACAGCAGCCGATGGGAGGCCAAAGATCCGATTCTCGTCAAAGCGATCACAGACAGCAAGTTGGCCCGCCTCCTCCGTGATTACTACAGCGGTTCCCACAGCGAACCCGATCAACTGCTGCCCCAGGTCGTCAGGGCTGCGACTCAGATGCTCTTCATCACCGACGTCAACGGCCATTTGGTGGCCGCCCTCACGACAAGACCGGTTTTTGCCAATGAGGACCGCGCATGGTGGCAAGGGGCGTTCAATAAAGGCGTGGGACAATTGTACATTGAGGATGTGTATTTTGAAGAAAGAACCGGAACCTATGTCTTCAGCATCTCCCTTCCGGTCATGGACAGCCTCCGTTATGAGGTAGTCGGTGTCATCCACCGCACCGTTGATGCAAAGGAGTTTTTCTCTCCTTCCACACACCCGATCCGCTTCGGCAGGACGGGCCACGTCATGTTGATCGACAGCCGGGGCATCGTGATGAGCTGCCCCATTCTCCCTACCGGCGTGCGCCTCTCCGATGAGAACATAATCCCGCTCGTAACCTTACTGCATCCGGGTTGGGTCAGCGCTCCGAGCGACGGACATGGCGGACAAACGACCTCCATCATCGGTTTCGCCCCTCTGCCGGAAACGAGTCGAGTCACCAACGGCTCACTTGAGGCAGGCGCCTGGCACACGTTTGTGTGGCAATCGTCCAGCGAATTGCTCGCGCCGATTCGGCATCTGTTTACATGGATGTTGGTGTTCGGCTTGCTGGCCATCGGTCTCTTGGGCACGTTGGGATACTTCGCTGCAACACGCATTGTGACACCGGTCCGACGGCTTCAAGAAGCAGCCCGATCGATTGGACGCGGAGAATATCGAGAGCCGATCCGAATCAAGACGGGGGATGAACTAGAAGAATTAGCCGACGAGATCAACCGCATGAATACCCAGCTCGAAGCCGCGTTCGCCGGTCTGACGGATCAAGTGAATATCAAGACTCAAGAAGTCCAGTATCTTCAGAAATCCACGGACCAGATTCTTGATTCCGTCCCCACGCCGGTTATCATGGTGGACGAAGCCGAGCGCATTCAATACATCAACCGGGCCTCGCGCGAAGCCTTTAGCTTGCAAGAGGAGGTCCCCTCGACCACCCTGTTCGAACTCTTGCGTGTCAGCCCATCGACTCAACAACAGCTTCGACAGGAACTGATCTTCGCCGGAAACGGGTCGAGAACCCCCACCGTGAATTCGAATTTCACCCGCTCTCGCATCGCAGACACGGAACCCCGCGACCCTTTGACACCGACTATCGGCCGCTCACTCCACGCATCGAGGCAGGAAATTCAAATTGGACCGGATATCTATCGATACGAATGGTTTCATTTGGCCGGCCGCCAGGGGGAAGGACAACGAATCGGTCTCGTCTTGCGGAACATGACCCACGAGAGTCGGTTGCAGGAGCAACTCATTCAAGCGGAGAAATCAGGCAGCCTCGGCGTGCTCACCGCCGGCATCGGCCATGAGCTGAACAACCCTCTGTTCGGTATCTTGGGACTGGGAGAGGCTATTCAAGACGAGGGAGACATCGCCAAGGCCAAGTCGTATGCGAAAGACATCGTGGAACACGGACGGCGGATGGCCACCATCATTCGGGACTTCACCGGAGTGGCCGCCAGAGAAGCCAAGGACCAGCGCATCCTTGTGGATGTCAACACACAGCTTGATCAAGCCCTCGCGCTGGTGCAAGGCACCTCAGCCACACTGGGGATCGACATCGAAAAGTTCTACCATCCTCATGTCATGGTCAAAGCGCTGCCGGATGAGCTTCGTCAAGTCTTTGTCAATGTCATCGCCAATGCCGTCCAAGCGTTGCGAGGTGCGGGGAGCCTGGTGTTGAAGACGGAGGCCGAATTCACAACGGTGTGCATCACGATCAAGGATTCCGGTCCCGGCATCCCATCCCAACACCTCACGAAAGTATTCGATCCATTCTTCACGACCAAAGGCCAAGGCGAAGGCTCGGGACTGGGTTTGACCATCGCGCGGCGAATCGTGATGAAATTCGGTGGAGAGATTCGGCTCCACAGCCAAGAGGGACAGGGAACCACCTGCCTGATTACACTTCCCGCTGCGGAGCTATCCGCGAGAAAAGAGGACCGACCATGACGCAACCGAAGAGCCTGGCATGTTTTCTCATGGGGTGCCTCGTACTCATGAGCGGGGATATCTACGCCAAGGACCCCATGCACGCAAAAGACGCGACGACACCGAGCGGAATTTCCCCAGAGAAAGTGGCCGATTTTATCCATGCCGTGATCAAAGCCGACCGCACGGTGTATACCAACCAAGTCGTCAATCGCATGCAAGAAAAAGGGATCGTCTCGGCGGCAGAACATTGGGAAAATGAAAATGCTCTTCCGCTTCCCGCTCAATTCCTCCAGCATTCCGGAAAACTCGTGGCAGAAGCCGGCCCTGGAATCCGCTATCGTCTGATCAGCCTCTGGCCGATCTATCAGCGCAATGCGCCCGCGACTCCGATAGAGCGAAAAGCGTTGGAAGCCGTCGGCGCCAACCCCGATCGCCCCTTCACCAGCACAGTGTCCAGCGGACGCAAGCAGTATTTCCAAGCCGTGTATGCGGATCGGGCCGTGTCGAAGATCTGTGTGAGTTGTCACAACAGCCACCCCTTGAGCCCCAAGCGAGATTTCAAGGTCAATGACGTGATGGGGGGGATTGCGATTACGATTCCGTTGGAATAACTAGGAAGCGACAATTGGCGGAGACGTGGCGACTGGATGCTGGTGATATTCATCGCGATAGATCTGAATGGCCGTGATGAACAGTCCGACCAGGATCGGGCCTAGAAAAATTCCCATCACCCCATACAGCGCCAATCCCCCCAGCACGCTGAACGCAAGCAACAACACAGGGATTTGCGCGCCTTGGCCGATCAACAGAGGCTTTAAAATGTTATCGACCATGGTCACCACTCCGCCGCCCCATGCCAGCATCACCAGAGCCTTTCCGACCGGCCCTACCCACAAGAAATAGAGCGACACCGGCAGCCACACCAACGCGGTCCCTCCGAATGGGAGCGGCGCCAATAAAATCGTCAACGCCGTGAGGACGACGGGAAACGGCACGCCGAGCATGGCATAGGCAGCGCCGGCGAGGAGTCCTTGCGCGATCGCGGTCAAGAGCATGCCTTTGACGACGGCCCGGATCGTCAGATCCAAGCGTGACAGGATGCGACTCTTGTGGGCAGGATCGAGTGGCATGAGTTCATAGATCGAGGCAAGCCATTGTCGTCCGTCCTTAAAAAAGAAAAACAGGGTAAAGATCATCACCAGGAAATCCGCCATGAGGAAAAAGATATTCCGCACCAAGTCGCTGAGCTCATTGACCAAAAATCGGCTGAGTGTATTGACACTCGACAACAGGAATTGCTCCACATTCGTTTGCTTTCCCTGCAGCTTCTTCACCAAATCCGGGATGTACGTGCCCAGCGGCAACTTAGCCAATTGCTCGGGTAGCCGTTCGATGCCGCCTGAGGCGACCCAAGCCCGGACGTCCTGTTCCGCGGATACGGCCTCTTTTAACAGCAGAACGCCCAAGAGAATGACCGGAACGACCACCAGCGCCATGATCCCCAAGGCGAGTGTCGCAGCAGATATCGCTTCCCGCCCCCGCAGCCATCCGGTCAGCTGTAAATGGAGAGGAAACGTAAGATGCGCCAAAATCACCGCCCAGAGAACGGGAAACAGAAATGGACGAAACATCAATGCGATCTGATAGAGAAGGAACAGGAGAACGGCGAAGAAGCAAAGGGAAAAGATTTGTTGTCTCGTCATGCTGCGCGGTTCCGAGTATCTGACACGCGCATGGTAAATAGCAGAAAGCCGTCGAGTTGTCACCCACTTCATAAGGAGAGCGCGAGAGCGCCGGACAGTCTGGACGAACAATCGATAGAGAAACCGGAGTGGGAAACTCGATGGCAGTTAAACCGAAGAGCGGTAAAGAAGGGAGTCTCGACTCGACATTCTGGGCGTTTTCACAGAAGACGGGCGTTACTGATCGCGATCGGCCTCGATCAAGGCGGGGCTTTTCGCTTTGAGCACGGGAAGCGCTTGCACGACTCCCGCGACCGGAGACGGTTTTTCCCCCCAGGGCTTGACCTTCATGTCGGACACTCCCTGAAACTGACCGCCCTCATCGATGATAAACACCGGCGCATGCACTTCACCGATGAGGATGCCTGATTTTAGAAGCTGCAACTTTTCAGTGACCGTGACGGTCGCTTTGACTTTTCCTCCGTTGATCAGGATTCCTGCGTTGACCGTGCCTTTCACCAGGCCCTCTTCACCAACCATGACGGTTCCCTGGGTCCGAATCTCGCCATCCATTGTTCCATCGATACGTACGGTGCCCTCGACGCGGATCTCGCCTTTGAGCTCCACGCCTTTGGCAAGAAGGGTGATGTTTTCCTCTTCCGCAAATGCGACCTTCTTCATCATGAAACGCCTCCCCTAGCCCGAAATATTCGTGGACCTCTGCTGCGACACCCGATCTTCTCGTCCGACCAGGCTTTTCCGCTCGGTGAACCGGCCGCCTCACCGTCTCAGCGGCGCGTACAAACGTGGCGCTCTTTATTCATCGCGCCGGGCGCCCTCGACGGATTGCCAGTAGGCCTGCGTCGCCCTCACTTGCAAAACCCACAGCGGGCTTCGATCTCAGCCGCCTCGCAACGACATTCAAGAGCCATCCGGGTTACTTCTTCGGTACACAGAACTGTCTGAATTCTTCACACGATAAAAAGAATACATGAGCTTCCTTCAAACACCTAGGAGAATCCGAATGTCCGCTGATTGAACGACAACTACCTTCAGCCCAGCGGATGGCGATGTGAAACGGACGCAGATACATCGTCGGAGAAGGTGCCGAGCGAGATGGGCCGAACAAGGAAAATGAACCAGGTATTGCGATAGCGGCTGTTGAGTAATCTTGGCTAGAGTCCGAACGTCCGCTTGAATCGTTCCCAAAACCCACCGCCGTGCACTTCACAGTAGACAGTAGGCTCCGTGCCTTCGATAAAAACTTCCGACACTCGCTCCAGACATTTGGAAGTGGCCAGCTGTCCCGTCTTAGGATCAATGTCGCGCATGACCACGCCTGACGGCATGATAAAGTCGGAGGAATCCGACGGGATGGCTTGCCGAGCAAAGTCGGTCCAGATCGGAAGCGCCGCTTGGGAGCCGGTGAGACGGAGCGCCTGTTCGTCATCGAACCCGACCCAGACGCCGATCACGAGATCGGGCGTGTAGCCGACAAACCATGCATCCCGATAGCCGTCCGTCGTTCCGGTCTTGCCGGCCACGATCCCTTGCAACCCCATGGCCTTCGCCTTCGTCGCAGTCCCGCGCTCCACCACCCCCTTCATCAACGAAGTGACCAGGTACGCCGCTTGAGGAGATGCCGCTTGTCGGCGCTCAGGCAAGGCATGCCACAGAGGATCGCCGTTCGGCGCGATCACGGTGCGGATAGCGGTGGGAGCCACCATGAGACCGCCTTGTGAGAGTGCGCCGAACGCCGACGTGATTTCGAGGAGCGATACGGCTGAACTTCCCAAGGCCATCGAGAGGTTGTCCGCGACCGGGCTGCGAATGCCGAGTTCCCGCACCGCCTGCGTGATGCGTTTGGCGCCCACCGCCTGGGCGATTCGGACGGCCGGCACATTCAGCGATTGTTCGAGCGCCGCGCGCACCGTGACGGTTCCGTGAAACTGCCGGTCGTAATTCTGAGGCGACCAGGGGCCCGTGCTCGACTCAAACGTGACCGGTTCGTCCGCCACTAACGTGGCGGGGGTCACCGCCTGCCGTCCCGCCTCACGCCCTGCTTCGAATGCCGAAAGATAGACCAGCGGTTTGAAGAGGGATCCGGATTGCCGTTTTGCCTGCGCCGCGCGATTGAATTGGCTCACGCGGTAGTCTCGCCCTCCCACCATCGCCAAAATCCCGCCGCTCTTGGGATCCAGCGCTACTAAGGCCCCCTGCAGCATCTCGTCACGTTGCTTAAGGTACGGATAGGCGGCTTCCAGTTTGGCAAGACCCGCCTTCAACACGCTCTCGGCGATGTGCTGAAGCGCGGGGTCCAGCGTCGTGTACACCTTCGCCCCGTCGGGAAGAGCGACGCCGATCGACTCCTCGGATTGGCGCAGCATGTGATCGACGAAATAGGGCGCATCGGCGAGGCTGTCTTGCGGCAACATGACCTTGACGGGAGTATTGATCGCCTCTTTCCAAGTGTCTTCTGAAAGCGTTCCTTCCTGTCGGAGACGCCTGAGCACCACATCGCGTCGCTGTGTAGCCAAGCTGAGATTCTTGGTGGGAGAATAGGTGTTGGGCCCCTTGATCATGCCGGCAATCAATGCAATCTCTTCGATCGTCAGGTCCTCGACGGATTTTCCAAAGTATCGATGCGCGGCTTCACCTATTCCAAAAATAGACACCGACCCGGCTTGACCCAGATAAATCTCATTGAGATAGCTCTCAAGAAGGTCGCGCTTCCGATACTTGACTTCCAAAACTAATGCCGCCAGGGATTCTTTCACTTTTCTCACCAACGTGCGTTGCGGAGAATAATACAGATTCTTGGCCAGTTGTTGCGTGATCGTACTGCCGCCCTGCACGACTCCCCTCTTGACCACGTTCGCCCATATCGCGCGTCCCACGGCAATGGGATCGATGCCGGGGTGCAGATAAAATCGTCGATCTTCGATGGTCAGAACCGTGTCGATCACCTGTTGAGGGATGGACGCCAGCGGAAGCCATTCCCGAACCTGGCGGGATTCGCCCCGAATGCCGCTGATGAGCTGCGGTTCGAGATATACGGGAAAGATCTCCTCGTCTTGCTCGATCGCCGTGATCCGGCTCACCCGCCCTTGATCGAGCGCAAGCCGGATCGGTAACGCCTTCATATGGGTATCAGGGAAATCGTGAACATAGATATCGATGCCTTGAGCGGAGAGGCGATATTCACCGGGCGCGCGCACCTCTTGCGTGACGACGTGATATCCGAGGCGATGAAGCCGGTCCATCAACCGCGCTTCAGCCACGATCATGTCTGGTTTCAGAAGATAGGGCGCTCCATAGATCAGGAGCGGCTGATGATCTTCGCTCTTCGGCAGCGTCAAACTCGTGGACAGGTACAGGCCATAGCCGACGGCAACCACGATCAACGCCCCGCCGCCCCACAGCAGAAGCTTCAAAGCCGGTCCTCTCCAACGGGAGAATCGCGTCACGGTGGGCATCTCATGCTGTTACAAGTCTCACAGAATACGCTAAACCTCTCGGGAAAGCGATGCAGAGTGGTTTGCCGATAGCGACCAGCCGGGGACACCGGCGCTTCCTTGTGTTTCCAGACAGAGCTGCCTATAGTATTTTTCAGCCCGCTCGAAGCGTTTGTCCGGAACCGACACGATGCAGACTCATCCACTGGCAGGAACGCCGCCGGAACCTTCCATGTTGGTCAATATCCCACGGCTGGTGACGACATATTATTCAGAACGGCCCGATCCCGCCGTCCGTGACCAATGCGTGGCCTTCGGAACGTCCGGGCATCGTGGATCAGCCCTCAAGCGTTCGTTCAATGAAGCTCACATTTTAGCCATGAGCCAAGCCATCTGCGCCTATCGCAAGGAGCAACAGTTCGACGGACCGTTGTTTCTCGGCATGGACACGCATGCTCTATCGGAGCCCGCGTTCGCGACCGCGCTTGAAGTGCTGGCGGCCAACGGCGTGGAGGTGATGATCGATCGCGACCACGGCTATACGCCGACTCCCGTTATCTCTCATGCGATTCTTCACCATAACCGAGATCGGCAGACAGGCATGGCGGACGGCATCGTCATTACTCCCTCCCACAACCCCCCTGAGGACGGGGGCTTTAAGTACAACCCTTCGCACGGAGGCCCCGCGGACCAGCAGGTAACCAAATGGATCGAAGATCGGGCGAACGCGTTGCTTGTCGATGGGCTTCAGGGGATCTCCCGTATGCCGTACGAACGAGCGCTGCGAGCCTCGACGACGCATCCGTATGAGTATGTTGAGGGCTTCGTGCGCGACCTCGCGATGGTCATCGATATGGAGGTCATTCAACGCGCTCATCTCAAGCTGGGGGTCGATCCGCTCGGGGGATCCGGCATTGCGTACTGGCAGCCTATCGCGGAGCGCTACAGTCTTGATCTCGAAGTGGTCAACCCTGTGGTCGATCCCGCGTTCCGGTTTATGCCGCTGGACTGGGACGGCAAGATCCGGATGGATTGCTCGTCGCCGCATGCGATGGCCGGTCTGATCGCCCTTCGCGAGCGCTTCGATATCGCCTTTGCCAACGATCCCGACAATGATCGGCACGGCATTGTCACGCCGAGCGCCGGCCTTCTGAATCCCAATCATTATTTGGCGGTCGCCGTGTCCTATCTGTTCAGCCGGCGCACCGGCTGGCAAGCAGGTGCCGGGGTCGGCAAGACAGTCGTGAGCAGCAGTATGATCGATCGCGTGGCGGCGAAGCTGGGCCGCCGCTTGGTTGAGGTGCCGGTGGGGTTCAAATGGTTCGTCGATGGACTGCGAAGCGGCTCGCTGGGGTTCGGCGGGGAGGAGAGCGCGGGCGCCTCCTGTCTGCGCCGCGACGGAACCGTGTGGACCACGGATAAGGATGGTATTGTCCTTGGGCTCCTGGCTGCGGAAATCACCGCGCAAACCGGCCGCGACCCCGGCGAGCTTTATCGAGATCTGGCGCGGGAGTTAGGAGACCCGATCTATGAACGGGTCGACGCCCCGGCCACTCCGGAACAAAAGGCGGTGCTGGGAAAGCTCTCGCCAGAGCAGGTGCAGGCTACCGAGCTGGCAGGCGACAAAATCCACGTTGTCCTGACGACAGCTCCTGGGAACGGCGCCGCCATTGGAGGATTGAAGGTCATCACCGAATACGGCTGGTTCGCGGCACGTCCCTCAGGCACGGAGGACGTATATAAAATTTATGCAGAGAGCTACCGAAGCCGAGAGCATCTTCACCGGATTCAAGAGGAAGCGCAGTCCCTCATCGCAAAGACGCTTTCCTTGTGAGGCAATCTAAGGGTGGGGCAGCGAAAAGATGCCTCACCCTGTTTCTCAGGTTTCCATCATCTCCAACCTGGCATCGAATTCATGCCCGCAGGCCGTACAGCGGATGCAATCGGACTCGACCACGAATTCGTCAGCCCGAATGCCCATGCCTCCGCAATCCGGGCAACGGGCGAGCTGGACATTTTGGTCATCCACCGTTTCATAAATAACTCCGCGGAGACAATAGACAGGCTTCCCGTCCAGAAGCCAAGGCCGGCCGTCATTGCTGACTACCGGCAAGACCATATAATGATGGTTCACGTAGTCTTCGATGTCCCGGCGGTTCGCAAATCCGGCTTTGATGAGTTTTCCGCCGACCGCCTCATAGAGCGCGTTCTCTTTGATAATCGCCTTCGTCGGTCCCATCTCCCACCTCCCGTCTCTAGGATAAAAAAGTCGGCCAGCCGGCGATCGTGAAGCATATCTCGTCAAGACCAGCGGCTCGGAGGTTCCGCGAGCGACGAACGACGTTTCACGAGCGACGTCTTACTATACGACGCCGGAGTAGTACCGAAGGATATTGGACACGGATATCACGCCGATGATCTCTTTATCTTGCGTCACTCCCAAGTGACGGGTGGCATGCTCCTTCATCATGCGTACGGCCTCGATCAGGGGTCGATCGCTATTAATGGCCACCAGCGGCGTTCTCATGCATGCTTTGACTGTTGTCGTGTTGGGCGCCAGGCCCTTCGCGACCACATCGCGAGCGAGAGTCGAATCCGTGATAATTCCCACGTAGGATTGGTTGTCCGTCACCAGGAGTGAGCCGGTCTTCCATTGCTCCATGAGCCGCCCGGCGTCTCGAAGACTTGCGTCCTGGTGAATGCTCCGGATTTCGGGGGACAAGTGTTCGGAAACCTGCGGGCCAATGAGGGCCTGCGAACCGACCTTGCGTTTCTTCACTTCAGTACTCCGACGCGCTTCCAAATCTGCGATGCAGCTCTCCAACACCCTGCTTCGTTGAAACACACTTTGCCGCTGGCCATCAAGCCCCGCGCTTTCTGGAGCCTCATCCGTCAAGTTCACAAGCCCCGCAGCCTCTCCTAATTGAGCATAGGCGTATGCCTCCAACAATTCGGATGTCTCCCCCAAGATGTCGCTGATCAAGCGCTCTGTTTCCAGATCGAAGTCTTCCAAGCTGCGGGTCGCCCCCCCCTTGCCCAAATACGGGGCCAGTTGGGTGAGCTGTTGTCGGAGCCGCTCGATATTGCGGTCGAGGGATAGCCGTCGTCTGGGAGGTGTAACACGCGTGTCCATGATACCTCCTGTCGCGTGGTGGGGGTCTGATCTTACCTCCCCTGACTCAAAGTGGCAAGCACGAAGTCTGAGGAGGCTTGCTCGCCTCCATCACTTCAACTAAAGCTCGTCTACTCGAGAGGGGAACCAAACCCGAGGCTGTTCGATGGTGGGAATGCGGACGACGGTCAGTCAGTAATCTCAACCGTCTTGCCCAGCCTTGGCTCTCTTGAGACAGCCGTATCGGTTGAGAGGCAGCGCAGTGTATCGCCAAGCTCCGCCTCATCGACAAACTCCACTTTTTTTCCGAGGGACTTGTCCTGTTTCAGGCAATCCTGGTCGGTCACGGTCCATCGCTGAGTCGTGATCAAGTCTCCTTCATAATCATCAAGCATTCCTCACGCCCAGATCGGCTTTCCTCAGTAGAACTTCATGCCACAGGCGGCCGTTCGACGGAAAAAAATGAGGACTTTGCCCAGTCCAGGAGTGGAGGTAACAGCGAGCCGACGATCATGCCTGCCCCGGCCATCAGGAAACCCACCAGTTGCGGCGGCCAGACGCTGTCTCGAGGCCCCCACAACTCGAGGAGGCTCCATGTCGTAAGGCCCGCCGCGATCGCGAACAGTGCCCCTTGCGCGTTGGCCCGTTGCCAATAGAGCCCGGCGAGGAGCGGGATGAACGCGGCCACCAACGTGACCTTGTACGCGCTCTCCACCATCTTAAAAATGCTCGCATCGGAATGGAGGGCGAACGCCAGCACGACGAGGGCGAAGCACACCAGCACCGTCCGCATGGTACGCAAGAACGCATGGTCGCTCATGCCCGGGAACAGGCCCTTGATGATGTTTTCGCTGAACGCGACGGAGGGCGCGAGCAGAGTCGCCGATGAGCACGTCATGATCGCCGAGAGCACCGCCCCGAAAAAAATGATCTGAGCGGCAACCGGCGTGTGCTGCAGAATCAGCGTCGGCAGCACCAATTGAGAATCCTTCTGGAGCAATTCACCAAACATCCCCGGGTCCACCAGAGTCGCGGCATAGGCGAGGAACATGGGCACGAACGCAAACAAGAAGTACAGTGCGCCGCCCAGCACCGAGCCGCGCACGGCAGTCTGCTCGTCTTTGGCTGAGGTGATGCGCTGAAACACATCCTGTTGCGGAATCGAGCCCAGCATCATCGTGATCCACGTTCCGATGAAAGGAATCCAGGCATTGAAGTTCGCCTCTGGAAAGAAAGCCAGCTTACCGGCCGATGCTGCGTGACCGAGCACGGGTCCGACACCGCCCGCCAGCCCGCTGATGACTGACCCAATGTAGAGCATGCCGCCCATGATCACCGTGATCTGGACGAAGTCGAGGATGGCCACCGAAAACATGCCGCCGAAGGTGGTGTACGTCAGGACGATCGAGGCGCCGATCACCATGCCGACGGGCTGAGTCACCGCGCCGTCCGTCACCACATTAAAGACTAACCCGAGCGCCTTGATTTGAGCGGAGACCCAACCGAGATAGGAGGCGACAATACACAGCGTGCACAGCACCTCCACCGTCGGATTGTAACGCAGCCGATAATAGTCGCCTATGGTCAATAGGTTTAATCGATACAGGCGGCGCGCGAAAAAAAGCCCGGCCAGAATCAGGCACAGGCTGGAGCCGAAGGGATCAGCCACCACTCCGTGCAGCCCCTCTTTGACGAAGGTGGCGGAGATACCGAACACGGTCTCGGCGCCGAACCAGGTGGCGAACACCGTGGCCGTGACCACTGGGAGCGGCAGGCTGCGGCCGGCGACCGCGAAGTCTTTGGTGTTGTGCACGCGTCTCGCAGCCACCAACCCGATGGCTATGGAGACCAGCAAATAGCCGATGACGAACCAGAGGATCATGGGCGGTTCGCTCGCGTACGGAGAGATTCTACTTATGGAAATGGCATCACGGGCCGCAAGTCTGCCGGTCAGACGCAGCCTATCCTATCAAAAGGGGATCTTCGAACTCCATGCAGGGTGGTATCGAACAGATGTCGTTGTTGCGGCCTAGGACGTGGAGGACAGCAAGGATGCCGCTCAGCTGCCGCGGGACCCTGACAACAGCTCGCGAACCTTTTCGGTAAGAACGTTGGGTAGAAAAGGTTTTTGTAGCACTGCGGCCTCGGCGCCGACACCGTTCGCTGCCAGAGTGTCAGCGGCATAGCCCGACATGTAGAGACCTTTGATGCCGGGCACCATGGCCTTGACTCCCTCCACCAATGCCGCTCCCTTCATACGTGGCATGACGACATCGGTGATGATGAGACGACACGGGCCCTTGAGAGTCTGTAACATCTGAAGCGCTGCGACACCGTCCGCTGCTTCGAGGACGTGATAGCCCTGATCTTTCAGGATCGTCCCGACCAAACGGCAGATGCCCTCGTCGTCCTCAACGACGAGCACCGTGTCCCGATTCTCGGATTCCTTTCCAACGGCCGGAGACTGCTCGATTTCTTCTTCCTGTTTCATAATCCGGGGAAACAGGACCTTAAATACCGACCCGCGGCCTGGTTGACTGGAGACTTCAATATAGCCTTGGCTTTGCTTCACGATGCCATAGACGGTCGCTAAGCCCAGGCCGGTACCTGTCCCGAACTCCTTCTTGCTAAAGAACGGCTCGAAGATGTGGGCGAGAGTGTCGGGATCCATCCCACAGCCGGTGTCTTCCACGGATATCTTGACATAGGGTCCCGAGCTAGAGCCGGGATGGCTGCGGACATACGCGTCGTCCAGATCGACGTTGCCGGTCTCGATCGTCATGATCCCGCCTTCGGACATCGCATCGCGGGCATTCAGCGCCAGATTGAGCATGACCTGCTCCAACTGAACGGTATCGCCTAGAATATGTCCCGCCTGTGGATCAAGCACGATGACGGTCTGGATCTGCTCGCCGATCAGGCGACGGAGAATGTCCTCCGTATCCCGAACCAGCTTGTTGGGATGAAGTTCCTTCTGCTCTAAGATCTGACGTCGGCTGAATGTGAGAAGCTTCTTCGTCAACGCCGCCGCTCGCGACCCGGCGTGACCGATCAACTCGACCTCGTGGCGGCAAGGGTGCGCCGCGAGCTGCTCGACGAGGCGATGGGCGTGACCGATCACGATGGTCAGTAGATTATTGAAGTCATGCGCGATTCCACCCGCCAGCCGTCCCAGCGCTTCCATCTTTTGCGACTGACGCAGACTATGTTCAAGACGCTTGTGCTCCGTGATGTCCGTGATGGTCTCGATGACATGGACTCGTCCGTCGGTGGTGACGGCCTTCGCCCAATGGACCAAGAGGTACTGATTGTTGGGGAGGGCGACCTCATTAGAAACGATTGTTCCGTTGGCCAAGGCCTCCGGCATCCGACAGAAGGTGCAGGGCGAGGCACAGTCGGCGATCTTTTGATAGCAAGCAGCCCCCGAGATATCGCCGAACTTCTTGAGGCCCGTCTCGTTCTGAAACTGTACGGTGTAGGTGGCCGGATCGATAACGGTGACGATGACCGGCTGAGAATTCAAGAGCGCCTGGGGATCGTATTGGGGAAGACCAGACGACGGGGCGGGCATGCTTGTTCCTACGTGTCAGCGTGGATGAACGATCGTCGAACCTCTGTAGGTCAGTTCTACTCCATCGCGACACGGTGTCAAGAAGATGGCAAGTTGTCACTCCATGCCGCGAGCCCATTGGAACAATTGAGGATGGCACTCGTAAGTCAGTCGTCGGACGTCGGACACACGGGTCATGCACGACGGTTTCGATATCCATAGTCAGATTGAAGGGTTACTCTCGGCAATCTCAATCCTGTTGGAACAGGACCGGCTGCGTTTACTAGGAAGGGTTAATGGTGAGGTACCACTTAGGTTTCATGCGGCCGAAGTCGGTTCGCCGGTGACGCACCAGAGTCTTCTTTGAATCCCACACGCACGCGTGACCGTTTTCGCGGACAAACACTACCCAATGCCAGAGAGGACGGCCACGATCGACGCGCCATTTGATCGCGAGAAGCGCCAAATCCGGTAACGACGACCAGGACTGAAAGGGCGAGGTCGAATGGGCAGCTCGCACACCGACCCGCGCCAGGAGTCGTCGCACGTAGGCCGTGTCTGACCAGAGTTTCCGATCGTGAGCCGAGATCCCCAACGAATGAGCGATCTCCTTCGCCCGACTATAGGACACGCCGGCCACTGCGGCCACGCTTGCGATTCCACAGCCGGTCATCTCCTCCTGCGCAACCGGTGTCATTCCACGTTTCATGAGGCGAGTAGTTTCTGCAAGAGCGCATACCCTGCTTTCCACTGACCAAGTCCGCTGTCGGCGTTGACGTGTCCGGCCCTACCGATCTCTACAAATTCACTTCCCCAGGCGGCAGCACAATGTTTGGCGTGACCAACCGAACCGTACGGATCATCGGAACTCGAAACTACGATGCTCGGGAATGCGAAAGGCTGCAACGGCACCGGCGCAAAGCCACGCGCCTCGGCGGGGAAGTCGGCGCCGTCGGGATCAGGAAGCGCAACGAGTAACGCGCCCTGGACGGGTTTCACAGAGCGACTGGCCCAGTGCGCGACGAGAATACTGCCGAGGCTGTGTGCGACGAGCACGGGAGGCGATATACAGGCGGCGACTGCGACATCGAGCCTCCCGACCCATTCATCGCACACGGGGCGATCCCAATCGCGCTGGGTCACGCGTTGCCAATGAAGATGGCGCTGCTCCCAGAGTGTTTGCCAATGGCGTGGACCGGAGTTTCCCAATCCGGGCAGGATCAGCACCGGACTCGACATAATCGCGTCGCGGCTATCTTTCACGCGCCACACATTCTCTTACCAAAGACATCGAATAGAATCGATGCCTCTGAGTCTAGTCCGTGTGACATCGTTGCCCACCGAGCGAGTCGGGCACGCATCGCATCGTCCCAGGATGGATGGACCCGCCTGGAGCAGTATATATGTGCGTGGGCACTCGGGCCCCGGGGTCGGGCCCCGCACCATGAGATGACGACTCCGGCGTCCATGGAAGCCTGACCGTAACAGGATTCTTTGGCGGAGAAGACGACCAACGAGGCACGTAGGGAGTTAGGAGATCGGTGTCTCGCTTGTCTGAAGGTCCCGGCACAAAGAATGACGACAGCCAATGAGGCGGCCAGGAAGACGGCGCCGGTTCGGGGTTCGGTTCACGAGCCGCTTCCTGAGCAGGCGAAGACCGTTCGCGCTGCAGTGACAGCACGGCTCGAATCGCCGCGAGGTTTTTCTCCCCGTCATGGCGAGATTCATCCACGGACAATTCGATAGCCTGCTCCGACGGGTTCTCGAAGCCGACGCATCCGACCCAGAACAGGCTCATGAACAATCCCAGGAACCACGCATGCTTCATGAGACTTCACACGACGCGCAGCTCACCGCCCATAGCGTGCGGTCAGTGAGGCCTTGGCCAACTTGTTCTGATTCAGATAAAACCCCACCATCGCCCCCGATGCATCCGGCTTGAGCGGGAGCTGGTCGACTTTCAGCGCATACACGGTAAAGATGTACCGATGGGGTTTATCCCCTGCCGGTGGACAAGGGCCTCCATAACCGGGCTGTCCGAAATCCGTCACGCTTTGAACGCTTCCTTCAGGAGCCATCCCCCCATCCGGCTTTCCGGCGTTGGAGGCTAACATGTTGACCGCTGAAGGGATATTGAAGATGACCCAGTGCCACCAACCGCTTCCGGTAGGGGCGTCAGGATCATAGACGGTCACCGCGAAACTTTTGGTTTCCTTTGGAGCGTCCTGCCAGCGAAGCTCGGGTGAAACATTGCCTCCACTGCATCCAAACCCCGAGAAGACCTGCTCGTTCGCAATTCTTCCTTTTTCTTTAATGATCGGACTGCTTATTCGAAACTCTGCGGCGAAGCTTGCAGAGGCAATCATCAGGAACACGACCGACAGCCATCCTCTCACCATTGCTCGCTCCTTTCGTGAATGGCTATGCCTCTCCTCTCTTCCTGGACATCATTCAGCGCCAAGCTTGGCCAGTTCCTTGGCTTTGCCGGAGTTCGCATCTCGCTCAATGCCCGCGCCGTCAATCCACCGCTCTTGTCATTCACGATGGCGCGGACCAACCCGCCGTCCTGCGCGCCGGTGGAACCAACCATTGCACTGACCTTCTTGTCAACCATAGCGATATTTCCCTCCACGCTGAACCTGTCACAAGACCCTGTCTAGTCGGCTTTCGGAATCTCGTAAACGCTTACAGAAAGAAACGGCCTGTGGAGACAATGT
>JBQTHT010000128.1:0-3299 GCA_052389595.1 Nitrospiraceae bacterium | reverse complement strand
GCGATGATGGGTCTCAATCGCCTGACAGCCCCACACAAAGAGAAGACTGATCGCAATCAAGAAATGTTTCATCAGACCACAGCCGTTGGAAACGCCTGCCATCAAAATGGATTCCTGCTGTGGAAGTCGAAGTGGACGGGTGGTCCTTACAGGAAAAAATGAAGGAGTGGAACCTTAACGGTCACGAAACGACTGCTTCAGCCGCTCGCGCGCTTCGGGAGAGAGGGTGGAGGGATCCGACAGATCTTGGTCTTCAAGTTTTTCCGGATGACGCCGAACGGCTTGCCGGATGAAGAGTAATTGATTCCTGTACCGTTCGCACCATTTGCAGATGAGGAAATGCACGCGCATCGTGAGACGAGTACGAAACGGAAGTGGACGGTCCATCTGCTCTGAGAGCAGTCGCGTCATTTCCTTGCAGGAGGGCGTCATGCGAATCAGAAAGCCGGAGATCGGTCCGAGTCCGAGCTTGAGGTTTTTCACGTCTTGTTTCGGTCCAATCTGCATCCGAAACAGGTATTCCCCGTGAAGGTCCACCCGCTTCTCGGGATGCGACAACGCCCAGCTTTCCAACGTGACTCCGGCGAGAAGCTCAATGAGGACACGGATCCGGCAAATGTATCGATCATCATGAATGCAACGGGCTTCAAAGACGAGCGATCTATTGCCTATCGCCTCTTCGTCCTTCTGGGCGCAGCCGATGAAGGAGGCTTGTTCTGTTTGCGCGCCGTGGCTTTCGTACCAACCGAGCGGCGCGATCCGACCCCGAGATCCTCTAGTAATGCCCGCAGCGGCTCGGCTACCGACCAGGCCTGCGCAAAACATCCACGGGGTCGGTGTGGAGCTTCGCCATCAAAGATTTCGGATATCTGTCCTAAGCAGGCCTCTTCCAGATGTTGTTCCAAGCCGCTCAGAAACGTGCGGGCCTTCGTTCGGAGCACGGCTGATTTCCCGTTCGCCGTGAGCCAAGCCGTTATAAACGGACCGAGGAGAAATGGCCAGACGGTGCCTTGATGATAGGCGTCATCGCGGTCGGAGACTCCACCTTCGCACCGAGATCGGTACTGTGGATGGCCCGGCGCCAGCGTCCGAAGGCCGACCGGCGTCAGCAACTGCTCTTCAATGACCTGCACGACACGTTTTGTCTGCTCCTTTGACAGCAGTTCGGGACAATGGGCGACGACGTATACCTGATTCGGTCTGAGCGCGGCGTCGTTCCCCTCAGGGCCATCGATCACATCGTAAAGATAGCCTCCGGCTTCATACCAGAACCGATCCTGAAATGACGCGGCTGCCCGTTCCCGGTCTTCACGACAGCGGACCGCCAGGGCCGACTCACCGAACTGAGTCGCCAAGTTCTCCGCCACGGCCAGGGCGCGGATCCACAGCGCCTGAATCTCCACCGGTTTACCATATCGCGGTGTCACCACCCGGTCGCCGATCTTCGCATCCATCCACGTCAGCTGCGCCCCCGGAACTCCCCAGGTTATTAATCCATCTGTGTCCATGTGAATGCCATACCGCGTGCCACGACGATAGCCATCGAGAATTTTCTTGATCGCCTGCCAAGCGATCTGCCGTACACGAGCCTCATCCTTGCTGTAGGTCAGATACCGATCCACCGTGTGAACAAACCAGAGCGAGGCATCGATTGTATTGTATTCCGGTTGCTCCCCCGCGTCAGGGAACCGATTGGGCACCATGCCCTCGGATACCTGCGACGCAAAGGCTTCGACGACTTCCCACGCGATCTCCCATCGTCCTGTGACCAAACAGAGGCCTGGCAGCGAAATAAACGTGTCGCGTCCCCAATCCGCAAACCAGGGATATCCGGCGATCACCGTTCGCTGTTTGCCGCGCTCCACCAGATACGATTCCGCAACAGGCCAGAGGGCACGAGCCAAGGCATCTGTGTTCGGCGCTGATCCAACGAGCTGCCGCCGCCGGCGCTGTTCTTCTCCGATGAGATCCTCAGCTTGGACCGACTCGATAGGCTCGGTCGTCAAGACGAGAGCGCCGGGATTCTTTTTGGTAAGGGCAAACGACAGTTCGCCAGGCGACCACCAGTCCTCTTCATGGTCGAGTCCCCGTTCTTGTTCGATTGGGAACTGAATGCGTCGATACCAATCCGGCTCATGTCGGTAGCCTCCGTTGTGAAACGCCTGAATGGTCGGAAGATTCCCATAGGGACACCATGCCACACGTCGTTCACTGACCACCGCTTCTGAATACACCGCTCCATTCTCATGATGCGTGGCATGATAATCTCTGCCCGTGAGCATAGGCCTCATTTTCAGGCGCAGGATCTGACTCGCTCCTGCGAGGAGTCGCCAGCGGACCAGAACCATATCACGCCGGCGGGGGCAGAAGATCTCTCGCTGAAGCCGAACCGTCTCTACTTGGTAAGTCCAGGTGGGCCAAGGCTCGCTCGAAAAACTCACAAGGTGTTCGTAGCCGTGGGGGTGCACCGCGCCCGCATAGCAATTCGCCGAGAGAGGATACGACAGCTCATCAAGTTCGATCCATTCCTCAAGATGATTCACCAGCACAAATCGCTCGGTCGGCGGCTTGCGTGCGATGAGAAGCAACGCGTGATCTCGCCTGGTATTCGGCCCCGCAACCGTCCCCGACGCAAACCCTCCCCGTCCGTTGGTCTCGAGCCATTCGAGCCCGAGGGTCTTCTCCAGCTTTTGACAGTCGTTTGCTTCGACTTTCATTTTAATCCCCAGCGGATGCTCAAAATGACCATCCAGCAAGGCCGCAGGCGACGCGAAAACCGCAGGCGTAGCCTCTGGCTACGTTGAGGATTTTCGCGAGTCGAGAACGAAGCTGGGGTCATTTTCAGCATCCTTTATTCACCGCTTTGCTGGAGCAGCTTGGCCACCAACCCCGTCCATCCCGTCTGGTGACTTGCCCCAATTCCCGCGCCATTGTCGCCATGAAAATATTCGTAAAAGGGAACGAGATCGCGCCAGTGGGGATCGTGTTGGAACCTTTCGGCGCCACCAAAGACCGGTCTCCGCCCATCGGGCCCGCGCAGGAAAATATGGGACAAGCGCCTCGACAATTCCACGGCCACTTCCGCCAATGTCAGGAAATGTCCGGAGCCGGTCGGATATTCGACTTTGTATCCATCACCCAGATAGTAGTGAAATTTCTGCAGTGACTCGATGAGCAGATAATTGACAGGAAACCAGACAGGACCGCGCCAATTCGAGTTTCCGCCGAACAGACCGGTGCCCGACTCGGCCGGCTCATAATCCACTCGGTAATCCATCCCCATGGTCGAGAGTTTGTAT
>JBQTHT010000127.1:0-29432 GCA_052389595.1 Nitrospiraceae bacterium | reverse complement strand
CGGTATGGTCAGCGCTACGAATGTGCCTTCCCATTCGCGATATCAGCAAGGACGATTAGGATCAGTGCACTTGAATTCCCGGGCTTCCAAAAAAGAACTGGAACAAGCCATCCGGTGGTACGCCAAGCAACATCGGCTATCCCCGGCCTTGCTGCGCGCGGTGATCAAGGTCGAATCTGATTTCGATCCGACGGCGGTCTCGAGGACAGGGGCGCTGGGCTTGATGCAACTCATGCCCCGCACCGCAGCGTCCTTGCAGGTGCGCGATCCATTTAATCCAGTCGATAATATCCGTGGCGGCGCTAAACACTTACGACACCTACTCGATCGCTTTGATGGAGATCTCCCGCTGGCGCTGGCGGCCTACAATGCGGGCGAGTATCGTGTGAAACGATACCAGCAAATTCCGCCGATAGAAGAAACCCGGTTCTATGTGCAGAAAGTCTTGGGATATCTCCGGGCCTTCCAATCCGGAAAGATGACGATATCCTACCGCTAGTTTCCGCCTACCATCAGAACGATCTGAATCGCCGGCCTGTCTTGAATCGTCTTGAAAGAACCTGCTATAGCAGCAACATCATGTCGAGAAGGTGACGCATGATCACAGCATCGTTCTCAAATGCCTATGTGCGTTCGTGATGGCTGGAATCGTCGCCGGTGGTTCCTCCGTGACGCCCCAGTTGTTCGCCCAGGACAGTTACGTAGAATTCAACACTTCGGATGCCATCAAGCAGACAATGCAGCAGCAGGTGAGCAAGCGGATCAAGCTGAAGTTAGCCTCGGGGCAGGGCCTTGACGGCAAGGTTGTCAAAGTCGGCCAGCAGGCGGCCGTTCTGTCCGAGCTGGCAGGCAGGGAGTTTTATGACGCGGTGGTCCGACTGGATCAGGTCAGCGCAGTGATGATCAAAATGCGGACAAAATAGATCTGTATCACACGCCAAGGATGAGACGAACAGGCTGATCTTGCTCTCCCGTCCCGAATGTCAGTTCGCCTTTCACATCCTCAGGGTTCACGTACGTTCCGAAAAGCCTGTCCCACACCGTGAAGAGCGACCCGAGGTTGGCGGTGTAATGATCGGGGACTGCGCTATGATGAATGCGGTGGTAACGAGGTGTCACAAAGATCCATTCCAACCAAGACGAGCGCCACGTCACATTCATGTGCATCCAGGCATTCCTGACCATGTGCTCGACCATAATTGCATAGAACACCCACATCGGTGCGTTGTAGAGGAACGGCAGCGCCGCAACATAGGTAAGATTGAAGATGATCATATGTGGGATAGTCGCCCGTACAGCCGACAGCCAATACAACTCGCGGGCTGAATGGTGCCACTTGTGCACTCGCCACACGTGTTTCGTGTGCATAAAGCGGTGAGCCCAATACAAGCCGAAATCCTCGACGATACAGAAGAATACGAGTTTGATGGGGGTGCGGAGGTCGAAAATGGCGATCGGAACGTAGTTGGGCATGTGGATGCGGTCCGTGATGCGTATGGCGACTTGAAAAAAGGCGACGTACAGCAGCAAGGCTCCAAGATCGCCGAGAATGACGTGACGATAAGGAATTGTCCTGGTTGGAAACCACAGTTCAAGAGTTGTTGCAACGGTGGCAACACAGATGAACGCACTGACAGCGATGAGATCGTATTCGGTCATCGTGAGAGGTTCAGCAACGACATGTCTGAGAATTCTGAATGGTCAATGAAGTCATGAGCCTATCATCTCATTCTGATCCTGTCATGACAATGTTGCGATATGAAGTGGACCAAAGAATGAACCGATGAAATCGCGTGAGGGCAGCCAACGAATGACGAATCTGATCCAGTCCGAGATTCGGGCGATGACACAGGCCTGCGCGCGGGTGCAGGGGATCAACATGGCGCAAGGGGTCTGCGACACGCCTGCTCCACCTGTCGTGCTTCAGGGCGCAGAACAGGCGATACGCCGAGGGGTCAACACCTATACGCGGTTCGATGGTCTCTCGGAGCTGCGGGAGGCACTGGCCGGGAAGTTGGCTGATTATAACGGCATTACGGCTGACCCCGAAGCGGAAATCACGGTGAGCGCCGGCGCCACCGGCTCGTTCCATTGTGCCTGTTTGGCGTTGCTGAATCCCGGCGATGAAGTCATTGTGTTTGAACCCTATTACGGCTATCACATCAGTGCATTGGTCGCCGTGGAAGCCGTTCCTCGTGTCGTGCGCATGCAGCCGCCCGACTGGCGCCTCTCGCTTCATGATGTCGAAGAAGCGGTCACAGGCAGGACGCGTGCGATCGTGGTCAACTCACCGGGAAATCCATCCGGGAAGATATATAACCGCGCCGAACTGGAAGGCATCGCCGACATCGCGCGCCGCCACGATCTCTTCGTCTTCACGGATGAGATTTACGAATACTTTCTGTACGACAAACAGCAGCATATCAGTATGGCGAGCCTGCCGGGGATGGCGGAACGCACTATCACGATCGGCGGCTACTCGAAGACCTTCAGCATCACGGGCTGGCGGATCGGCTATAGCGTCGCCGCAAAACGGTGGGCGCAGATGATCGGGGCGATGAACGATCTCCTCTATGTCTGTGCGCCGGCGCCGTTGCAAGCTGGCGTGGCGCTCGCCATCCGGGAATTAGAGGCGTCATTTTACACAGACCTTGCGCGGGAGTATCAAGCGAAACGAGATCGGTTCTGCCAAGCGTTGCATCGGGCTGGACTTTGCCCGTCGGTGCCTCAAGGGGCCTACTACGTCCTGGCCGATGTCTCACGACTGCCGGGTGTTACGGCTAAAGACCGAGCGCTGTACATCCTCGACAAGACCGGGGTGGCAGGCGTTCCGGGCGACGCGTTCTTCGCGAGTCCGAATGGTCATCGATTTGTCCGTTTTTGCTTCGCGAAAACCGAAGCGGATCTAGATGAAGTCTGCCGGCGTCTGGAAAGCCTTCGGCACTGATGAATCGCCTTCTTGCGCGAGAAAACAAGGTCTGATAAATAAATGACATGAGCCGCGAACTCTCTCATTCAATAAACGCGTGTCTCTGTCTGGTCCTTCTTGGACTGTTTCACGTGGGTTGCAGCCAGGAAGCCGCCATTCTGAAATCTGAGCCGATCCCTCCCGCGGCCCCAGCGGACGGCCAACAGGGTGATCGGCAGATATTGGCGGGGGCTTGGGAGTATGAAGAAGAGGGGACCGTGTTTGTGATCAACCTCGATCACCAGGGGAACGGGAAGTATGCGTGGAAAGACGGCCGTTTTGAGACAATGGGGTTGTCCAATCATACCTGGCGGGGTATGTGGTTTCAAAATGAGAATGATCGCGAAGGCGGATTTGAAGTGACACTCGCAGATGATTACTCGAAGGGGGAGGGGCTCTGGTGGTATAGCAGAATCGGTAACGACACGTCCCCCGGTCAGAAAGGCGGGGCCTTTCATCTTTCGCGCGCTTCAGTCAATAAAAGCAGAGACACGCCCCCTGCTCCCTAATTCAGGGGATTGATGGTGATTGAGCGCCTGAACACAAAGTGGGGTCAGCGCCGCTCGTCCTTTTGAATCAGAAACTCACAGTTCGTCCTCCTCGTCCAAGCAGCCCGCCCTCTTGCTCTAAAGCTTATGCACTCACCACACGATGGCCGACACAATGGCGCCGGCGATCTGCGGGATTCCTGCGCCTTCGGCTTGGCCGGTCACATCATGCAGCGTAACGTCGGGCAGGGTAGCTGTCGTGCGTTGATCCCCGGCATTCCAGGTGGCGCGACCATTCAAGACCGTGAACTTGCGGATGAACACCTGCCTTCGCGGCTCCTCTCCAGGCACCCTCGCCGGGGACCTGCCTTTGGCGGCGGATCCCCGCATAACCGAGCGTTTAATCTTCTCTTCGATATCGGCAAGGTTGTTGAGATTGAGAAGGCCTTCATACGTGACTTCCACCCCGTCAATCGCGATGTCTTTGACCACCAACGGGTCCGAGAAAATCGTCGTCCAATCGAATTGTGCTTCAACCTTTCGGATCGCCACCTGAGTGGGGGCCTTGAAGCCTTGCGAAGTGGCGACGGTCAGTCCCTCAATCCGCACCTGGCTGTGGAGCAATGAGACGTGAACGTGTTCGAGGGCCACGGTGCCCTGGGTGATCCGTGAACCAACCTGCTCGATGGCTCGCTTCATCGCGGCATCAAGCCACAGATGAAAAACGATGGCGGCCAGCACGACAACTGCGCCTAGGACGATCGCCAGGGTCGTGATGAATTGCTTGCGATCCGTCAAGGTCACGGCTTCAACAATTCCTTCACCATCGGCTGAAATCGGTCCTTGGCGGCGGGTGAAAGGGCGATGGTGCCCTTCATCCGAGGCTGAGGCCGATTGAAGCGCCAGGGCCGACCCACGCCGTCCGTCACGATGCCTCCAGCTTCTTCGATCAGCAGCACGCCCGCCGCCACGTCCCATTCATTTTCCTGTTCGAAAGTGATGGCTGCGTCCATGCGATCCACCGCGACGAGGGCGAGCGCGTAAGCGATAGAATTCATGGGCTGATATTCGACCGACTCCCCCCAAGGCATAAACCGGCTCTGTTCAACCTCCCAGCGGTTGGCCAGCACAACAGGTCGATCAGAAGCGGCGCGTTCCGGCTTGACCGGCTGCCCGTTCACCCGAAGCCCGCTCCCGCGAACGGCCGAAAACAACTCCTCGGTGGATGGATTGAAGATGACAGCTGCGACCGGCGCTTCGGACTCGATCAAGGCCGCTGAAATGCAGAATGAGGGAAGCCGTTTGATGAAGGACTTAGTGCCATCGATAGGATCGATGATCCACACCCGTTTTTTGTTCAATCGAGAGGGGCTGTCCGGTGTTTCCTCCGACAGCCAGCCGTCCTCGGGAAAGTTCCCGTGAATCGCTTCGTAAAGGATCCGATTCACTTCTAGGTCTGCCGACGTGACCGGCGAATGATCCTTTTTAATGTGGATTTCGAAGCCATCGCGCGCCATTTCCAGTGTCCGCACTCCCGCGCGGCGCACCGCCTCTTCAAGGATCAACCGTTCCTTCTCCATGGACTCCTCTATGTGCGATGTAAGCCTGTCTCCAGATTAGCAGGCCCGCCGGCGTTATGAAAGCCGGGATAACGGTTCGTTCGCCCAACAAATGCTTGACGCGTATCGCTGACCTGCGTAAAAAGTTAGAAGACGAGGCTTACGATGAAGCTGGTGCAGAAGCGATCCAAAAAAGCGGGACTTCCTCCCGGCACACTGGTCCACATCGGTGAAAGGAAGGCCGGAGAGGTCACCATCAGGGTATTTGAGTATGACGAAACTCGATGCAATGAACGAAAGATTGCCGGTCCCGATGAATTGGCCTTGGCCCCAGAGCCTACGGTCACATGGGTGGATATCGGCGGCCTGCATCGAGTGGACCTGGTCGAGGCATTGGGCAAACAATTCAACCTACACCCATTGCTTTTGGAAGACATCACCAATACAGACCAGCGGCCCAAGCTGGATGACTATGACACCTATGGATACATCGTTCTGAAAATGTTGCGTGTCGGTCCACGGCGGGAAGACATCGAAGTCGAGCAAGTGAGTCTGGTCTTTGGTCGTCAGTTCATCCTCTCGTTTCAGGAAAACGGCGGGGATGTCTTTCAACCCATACGGGAGCGGTTGCGTACGGGGAAAGGCCGCATCAGACAGGGCGGAGCCGACTATCTCCTCTACTCGCTGGTCGACGCCATCGTGGATCATTACTTTGCCGTGCTGGAGACGCTCGGAGAGCGGATCGAATCGCTCCAGGATGCTGTCGTGGAGAGCCCAAAGCCGGCTACGCTGCATGACATTCATGCCTTGAAACGTCAGTTGCTTTTCATTAGGAGAGCAGTCTGGCCGTTGCGCGAAGTGATGAATAATCTGTCGCGCGCGGATTCGCAATTCCTCCGCGAGCCGACGAAGCTATTCTTTCGCGATGTCTATGACCACGTGGTCCAGATCGTCGATACGATCGAAACGCTACGTGAAATGGTCTCCGGGATGCAGGACATTTACATCTCCAGCACGAGTTACCGGCTCAATGCCGTCATGAAGGTCCTCACAATCATCACGACGATTTTCATGCCGCTGACCTTTATCGTGGGTATCTACGGGATGAACTTCGAGCACATGCCCGAGTTGAAATCGCCGTGGGGCTATCCGCTCGTGCTGTTCAGTATGGTGGTGATCGCGGTAGGGATGCTGGCGTTCTTCAAACGCAAGAAATGGCTGTGAGGAGCCGAATAGGCCTGCGCTCAGTCGACGATGTCGACACGATCGACATAGTAGTCCGTTTCTCCGAAGCAGTCGGTGGGAATATAGCGAAATTCCTGGTAGTGCAAGACGACCTTTTTCCCCATTTGGCCGGTCAACTTCTGCGCAACGGCGGCGTCCCACACACTGAAGGTCCATAATATCGGGGCCACGCCGGGCACCGTCGTCATGGCGAGCTCCCCTTCATAGGTCTTGCAGACCCATCCTTTGTGAGAAAATTTTTGGAGATAACCGGCCCGTTCGCCGTCCGAGTAGCTCCAGTTAAAGACCACGGTCAGATAGGCCGCGGCTCCGAGGATGATGAGCAGTAAGAGCACCTTGGTTTTCGCCAGCCACCACGTCGGCATCAGGATCGCGTACGAGTTCATGCGGTTATCTCCTCATCTCTGAGCACCGGTCAGCCGTGAGGCAATAGCTATATCACAGGAGAATGATTAATAGAAAGCCAGTACGTGGCGGTTTTACCGACCGTTTCAATAAATGTATCGCTATTCACGGGCTTGACGACGTAGCTGCTGATGCCGAGCTGATAAGCGGAAAAGATATCGCGCGGCTCTTGAGAGGACGTCAGAACCACAACCGGAATGATCCTGGTCCGCGCGTCCGACGCGATCTGGCGGAGCACGTAGTGGCCATCCACGAGCGGGATGTTGAGGTCCAGAAGAATGAGCTTTGGAATCTCTTCGGCAGGCCGGTCCCTGAACCTCCCCGTGTGGTGAAGGAAATCCAACGCTTCCGGTCCGTCGCGAACAACTTCGAT
Source organism: Nitrospiraceae bacterium (assembly GCA_052389595.1). Classification (GTDB taxonomy): domain Bacteria; phylum Nitrospirota; class Nitrospiria; order Nitrospirales; family Nitrospiraceae; genus JBQTHT01. The sequence goes on along the minus strand of JBQTHT010000127.1, from coordinate 22,394 downwards.
TCGATGAGGCAGATTGTAACGCTGGAAGGCCTGCATGACCAGGCCGACATCATGGAGGTTATCTTCAACCACGAGTACATCTGCGGGTATGTCAGACATGTTGCGCCTCTCCCTTGACCGTAAAATAGAACGTTGCGCCCTTGTCTATTTCGGCTTCTGCCCAGATTCTTCCACCATGGCGCTGAATGATGCGTTGGGCAATGGCGAGGCCGACACCGGTTCCTTCAAAATCTTCTTCCCGATGCAATCTTTGAAACATGCTGAACAACTGATCCGCGTAGGCCATGTTGAATCCGACTCCATTGTCCTTCACATAATAGACAAGTTCTCGTTCGTTCGAGCGGCTGCCGATCTCGATGGTAGGTTGTTCGCGGGTTCGGGTGAACTTCAAGGAATTGTGAAGCAGGTTTTCAAGCACGATCTTGAGTAGGGTGGGATCTCCTTGGCACACCGGCAAGTCGCCGATCGTGATCTCGGCCTTCCTATCTTGAAACTCGGTAGATAAGCCTTCCATCGACTGGCGTACCAGATCGGACAGTGCAGTCGCCCGTTTTCGCAGTGGTTGCCGGCCGAGCCTGGAAAAGGCGAGCAGATCGTCAACTAACTGTCCCATCTGCTGAGTGGATGATCGGATGGACCGTACGAATTGCGACATCTGTTCCGGGGTCTGAGAGGTGTTTTCCAGAATCATCCGGGCGTAGTTGTCAATGACTCGGAGAGGGGAGCGTAAGTTATGCGAGACGGAATACGAAAATTCTTCGAGTTCTTTGTTCGCCGCTTCCAACTCTTGAGTTCGAGCGCGAAGCGCAAGTTCCGCTTTGCGGCGGCCCTCTGCGAGTACGCTCATCACAACGGCGACCACCACGAAGACCATCAAGGTCAGAATGTCTTCAGCCTTGGCAATGGCAAATGAATAGTGAGGTTCGGCCAGAAAGAATGAGATTCCGAAACCGGAAATGGCCGCGGAGAAGAGGCCGGGCGCCATCCCTCCGTACCAGGCACTGAGTACAACGGCGACTACCGCCAATTGATGCGTCGCCCGTCCAATGACCCCGCCGATGACGACGGTGAGGGCGAGACAAGTCGTAGTGATGACGAACGAGAAGACATAGTGGAAGAGCCGCCTCTTCGATTCCAGGGAGGGCTTCAGCGCGGTTGTAATGCTAGAGAGCGTCATGATCTGGCCGGATATGTTCGCCGAAGGCAGGACGGTGCGAACGTCGCGTCGTGGTGGCAGTGTGCACGGCTACAGGTCGTTAAACAACCAGGGAGCGTCGGCTCTCCGCCGTTGCTCATAGGCGGCGACCGCCGGTTCGTGCTGCAGGGTGAGGCCGATGGGATCGAGGCCTTTATACAGACAGTCTTTACGGAATGCGTCCACGTCGAAATGATAGCGGGCCGCTTCGGGAGTGTGGACCGTTTGAGCCGCCAGGTCGACCGTGAGCCGGTACGCCTCTTTCAAGGCGACCGATTCGAAGAGTGCCTGCACGTCTTCTGCCTTGAGGACGACCGGCAGAATTCCGTTTTGAAAGCAATTGTTGTAAAAGATGTCCGCAAAACTCGGGGCAATGACGCAGCGAAATCCTTGATCCAGCAAGGCCCAAGGCGCGTGTTCGCGTGAGGACCCGCAGCCGAAGTTATCCCGTGCGAGCAAGATCGTCGCGCCTTGATACCGGGACTGGTTCAGAAAAAAATCGGGATCCGGAGTTCCGTCTTTCTTTTTGCGCCAGTCGAAAAACAATCCCTCGCGCAGTCCGGTGCGCTTGATCGTTTTCAGGAACTGCTTCGGAATGATCTGATCGGTATCGACGTTGACGCGATCGAGCGGGGCGACGAGCCCGGTGAGTGTGGTGAAAGCTTGCATGCTCTAGTTCAGTGATGAGTGTAGAGTGAATAGCGATGAGTTAATACGCAGCAACTCAAAAAGCTCTACGCTCCTAACTCTACACTTGTGTTTACGACCAATGCCGTATATCCACGAAGTGTCCTTCGACTGCGGCGGCGACGGCCATGGCGGGAGAGACGAGATGCGTTCGTCCTCCAGCGCCTTGCCGTCCCTCGAAGTTTCTGTTGCTTGTGGAAGCGCACCGCTCGCCTGGTTTCAACACGTCCGCGTTCATCGCCAAACACATGCTGCATCCCGCCTCCCGCCACTCAAATCCCGCCTCCTTGAAGACGCGGTCTAACCCCTCCTGCTCCGCCTGATATTTGACCAATCCGGAGCCTGGCACCACCATCGCATGAACACCCGTGGCTACCTTCTTGCCCTTGGCAAAGCCGGCCGCCAACCGGAGGTCCTCGATGCGAGAGTTCGTACAGGATCCGATGAACACCCGATCAATCTTGATCTGACTCATCGGCGTTCCCCCCGTGAGACCCATGTATTCGAGCGCTCTCTCAGTGGCCTTGCGAGACGCTTCATCCGGCATCTGACGCGGATCAGGCACCTGCCCGTCGATCCCGGTCACCATGCCTGGGCTTGTACCCCACGTCACCTGCGGCGGGATGCGCTCTGCTCGCAATTCCACTGTTTTCTCATACGTGGCGCCGTGATCAGTAGTCAATTGTCCCCAAGCCTTGGTCGCCCGACTAAACTCTTCGCCTTTTGGGGCTAGAGGCCTTCCCCTTAAATAGGAAATAGTCTTCTCGTCGGGAGCGACCATGCCGGCTCTGGCGCCCCCTTCGATCGACATATTGCAGAGGGTCATCCGTCCTTCGATCGAAAGGGCGCGTATGGTGGATCCTGTGTATTCCACCACATACCCGGTGCCGCCGGCTGTGCCGATCTCTCCGATAATCGCTAGAATGACATCCTTGGCGGAACAGCGTTCGGAAAGGGTCCCATCCACTCGTATTTCCATGGTCTTGGGCCGCTTCTGGATCAGACATTGTGTGGCCAGGACGTGCTCGACCTCGCTGGTGCCGATGCCAAAGGCCAGGGCTCCGAAAGCGCCGTGCGTCGAGGTATGGGAATCCCCGCACACGATCGTCATGCCAGGCAAGGTAAACCCTTGTTCGGGTCCAATGACATGGACGATGCCCTGGCGTGGATCGTTCATTCTGTAAATGGTAATGTTGAAGTCCCGGCAGTTTTCTTCCAGCGTGTGAATTTGCTTCGCGCTGATCGGATCCGCAATACCGAATTGCCGGTCGGTGGTCGGCACGTTATGATCGGGGACTGCTAGGGTTGCGCCCGGCCGTCTCGGCTTCCGTCCCGCGATCCTCAACCCCTCGAAGGCCTGCGGCGAGGTCACTTCGTGCACAAGATGGCGGTCGATATAAAGCAGCGTCGTCCCATCCGGCTCTTCCCGAACGACATGCGTCTCCCAGATTTTGTCGAACAGTGTGTGCGCATCCATCCAAGGACCTTCTCATACTCGACATCTTCCTGTCACCGCGTCGTCGAGTAAGACACCGTATTATACAGACTTCCCTCTGTCACCGCCTCCTCTAGTTTTTTGTGAAAAAATTCAATTCCTAGAGCCCATGTACGTACCGATCTTCACGCAAACTCCTATATTCACATGGCTTTTGGGGCAAGTTGTTCCATTTGCTACCATTGATGAAGATGGATCGCGCAAGGCAGCTCATCGTAATCAAAAAAGGAGGGGGTGATGAAGCGGCGAATGCGTGTTGTATCGTTCGTGCTGTGCGCGGTGATGGGTCAGGCGATGGCCGGAGCGGCAGATCGGCTGCCGGAACCTGTCAAAGGCGCTCGAGTGGTTGCCGATAAGCCCTACGCACGCTTCTGCGAGCCGAGAGATTTGGTCGGAACCTGGCGTCTGGTCAAGTTTGACTCGCAGTACGAGTTCAAAGACCCGAAAGCTCCCTCCCTACTGCCGCACCAACTGTTTCAGTTTTCCGCCGACGGCGGCATGAGATCGGCGCATTCGGCGACCGCGTTCGATGGCGATCCAACTCAAGTTTTTCAGAACGTCCCGCCCCTCATTACCTATGGCTTCGAGCGCAAGGGGATGGTGACGGTCAAAGCCAAGGCGGTGGGGACTGCCTCGGAGACGTGGCATTGTGTGACAATCACCGAGAGTCGGAATGATGAGAAGCACCACGTCTTCATGAAACGAGGCGATCTCGTGATGACGCTGGTGGGGAAACAAGGCCAGCGTTTATTTATCCGGCAACTTCGAAAAGGGGGAAGCTAGGACGTTGCAACCTTCTCCTGAGGCGTGCTACCAAGAACGGGCGCGGGAGCGCAACGCTCTCTCGCCCGTTGTGCATGTGAAGCAGGGCACGGCAAAGAATGATCTCCCCTCGTGGTTGGCAAGACTCGAAATGTGTCACCTGGTGCCAATTACTAATCGACAGTTTTCGCCACTGGACTGGTCGAGATCTCATTGATCGGAGAGGGACTGCGGAAGATCAGGCCAAACTGCTCTTTACCGCTTCATTCGTCGTCGTCTCACACGGAACGGAAGACGATCCTGTCCTGAATTACGGCAACCAAACCGCATTGGACTTGTGGGAGATGACCTGGGAGGAGCTCACCAGCACGCCGTCTCGGCTCACGGTGGAACCGACCGCACGCAATGATCGAGAGCGAATGCTGACACAGGCGACCACTCACGGATACATTGACGACTATCGCGGAGTGCGAATCTCAAAAACAGGCCGACGTTTTCTTGTGGAACAGGCGATTGTGTGGAATGTCCTTGATCATGCACGTCAGCGGTGCGGTCAAGCCGCGACCTTCACACACTGGACATTTCTCCAAGAGCCAGATGCGTGACCAGCCACTTTCTTCAAAGGTGCTATCGTTGCCTCGGTTTCTGACCGGCGTCATCATCCATGAATTGGAATCTCGGTACCGACCAGCCATCGACCAGGACGTTTTCTAAAAACATCGTCGTTGGCCTGATCCATAACCCCTGGTCTCCATACAACGCTCGATAGACGACGAACTGTTCTTCAGTCTCCGAATGCTTCGCACAGCCGAGCACCTGATATTCCTTTCCTTTGTAGTGGCGATAGCGCCCGATCCGGATCATCGTCGGCCTATTTATCCTTCCCCTGATCCTGAGTTCCGCTGAATCCCTCCTTCGATTTGATCGCTTTAGGCGGCTCCTCTGAAATACCTTTCTCTAATCTCTTCGCCACATCACGGATGGGCTGCAAGAGACCGGAACGATCGGCGGATTGTTTCTGATCCTTCTGCCCACTCTCCGCCTGGTCCTGAGTAGCGAGTATCGGAGAGGTGTCGAGGAGCAGTGCAATGATACAGAAGCGAATGGCGCATGACGACTTCCGCATGAAACGGGATGCTCCTATGCTATCCGAGACCGGCTCGGCAAACTAGACCGCACTTGAAGGGCGGCATGGACCATGACATGATTTATCCCGCAAGGAACCACATGCTCCAGGCTCTCCTTACTATTGGTTTAAATGTGACGGCCCTGATGGTCGGGATGACCGCGTGCGGGCAACAAAGCTGGGATTCCGCCATGCAGGAAGGCCGGCAAGCCGCGCAGCGTGGACAGTATGCGGAGGCGGAGCGAATCTATGCAGGGGCCGTGGTCAAAGCCGAAGAGTTCGGACGGACGGACCGGCGAGTAGCTGTCTCGTTGTCACAGCTCGCGCAGGTCTACGCGTCCCAAGGGAAGTACGTCGAAGCGGAACCCGTCTATCTACAAGCGCTCAAAATCTACCAAACTGTTCATGGAGAAAAGCATCTGGATGTTGCCGCCACCCTCAACAATCTGGGCGTGCTCCACCGCATGCATGGCCAATATGCTGAGGCGGAATCCTTTTTGACCCGTGCGTTGGCGATAAAGGAAGACCTGCTGGGCCCGAACCATCGCGAGGTCGCGCTCAGTATCAGCAATCTCGCCATGTTGCGCGTCTCCCAGGGACGGTATGAACAGGCGGAGCCACTCTATAAACGCGCGCTGGTGATGAAGGAAAATGAGTTGGGCCTCGATCATCCTGATCTGGTGAAGGTGCTCGAAGACTACGCCGCATTCATGCGAAAGATCCGTCGCGAGGAGGACGCGCTCGTCCTTGAAGGACGAGCAAAGAATATCAAAAACCAGCAGAGCCGATCCGACCGGCTTCCATCCGGAGCAGGCAGTTGAACCGGCGGGCGCGTCCAGTGTAGCGTACAACGCGGAGGTTGTGGCATGGCGGATTACCGACAGAGTGCCGTTATTGCCCGATCGGTCGGGATCGTCGCGATCGCGTTGGGGTTCGTCAGCGGTATGTACGGGCTGGAACATCCCGACTCGGTCTGGCTGCAAACCGCGCTCGGACTGATTGCCACCGGCATGCTGGCCCAGGGCTATGCCCTTTATTGTTCGATCAAACGGATTAGAGAACAGCGAGACTCGGACTCTCGCTGACCAGACCAGAGATGTCGGGTAGAAGCAAGGCGCTTGGATGAAGAGACTTGTGCTTAGGGGATTTCTTATCATCTTTGTCCTGGCATTAGGCGCGTGCGGAGGCCCTTGGCGAGACTCCTACTTTAAGAAGGGGCTCCATCGGATCACCAAGGAAGAGGTGCAGGAAAAGCTGGGCCCTCCGCATACGGCCAAAACACCGTCGCTGGGTGGCGACACTGTCTGGACCTACCGATATCCGATGAGCGATAAAGAACTCAACCCGTATGACCCGCGCAATATTACGCGCGGCGCCGCCGAAGCCGGCCAAGCCGCGGCCGCCCTGTTCGGCAAGGGGGGCGGCGAAGGGGCACGCGATACCCTCTATTGTTACCGCTATATCCTTACGTTTGATGAGTCGAAGGTCCTAAAGAGCTGGAAGCGGGAAGACTGCGTGCCCCGGAATCCGGAGAAGACTGCCTCGCCTTAAAAGAGGATCGTCCAACCGCTGTAACCCTCATTCGATTCAGGCTGAAGAGGAAGAGAGAGCACTCAAAGTTTACCATCAGGTGGCGTGACCTGCGTAGACTACCATCATCCCCGGAGATCGACTCCAAAGTCTATTGGTTGTTTCCTTCCCTTGATTGAAGGCCGAAGGTCGGCATGGTTCATATTAGGTGAGGAGAAAGAAGTGACAGCCTTGCAAGCAATTCCATTTATAGACAGTACCTTTCTGGTGGATGTGGCGAAGTCCCTCATTCTTCTCCTCAGTCTGCTGATCGTGCGGATTCTTTTGGTCCGGTCGATTAAGAAGCATCCGCATCTAGCGAGAGAAGCAAAACTGCGATGGGTCGTGACGATTCGAAACGGCATGGTGTCCGTCTTCGCAGTGGGCCTCATCTTTATCTGGGCTCATGAACTGCAAGCGTTTGCCGTCTCCCTCGTCGCTATCGCCGTCGCGCTGGTGCTGGCCACCAAGGAGTTGATCCTCTGCATGAGTGGAGCCGCGCTCAGAATGGGTGCAGGGGTGTACTCTATCGGGGATCGCATCCAGATTGCGGGCTATCGGGGCATTGTGATGGATCAGGATTTGTTTACGACGACCTTATTGGAAATCGGGCCGGGGCAGGCGGCTCATTTAATAACCGGGCGCATGGTGGTTTTTCCGAATAGCTTATTGTTCACCAATCCGCTGACGAATGAATCCTATACTAAGCAGTATGTGTTGGACGTTATGACCGTCCCTCTCACAAGGGAAGAGGACTGGCAACGAGCGGAAGAAATTCTTCTGGCGGCGGCCAAGACAGAGTGCGCCCCCTATCTTGAGGAAGCCCAAAGATATATGCGGGCCTTGGAACAGAAGAGCATTCTGGAAACTCCCTCCCTGGATCCTCGGGTGACGGTTCAGATCCCCGAGCCCGGCCGTCTCCACCTGCTGCTCCGCTTTCCCGCTCCAACACGCGGACGGTCGCGGGTAGAACAGGCGATTCTTCGGCGTTATCTTGTCGCCGCGAAAACAACCACCTAGCGGCGCCGACCTCCCAAACGACCCATGACGACGAGGTCATGCCGGCTCTCCGTCGGCTGTTTATATTACTCATATGCGGCTGATGAAACCTGAGGTAAGGATTCGGGGACTGCAACGACTACAGGACAGACGATTGGGGTGTGGTCTTAAGAGAACGATCAGCGGGGTGTAATATGGCACACACGGCTCGGGTTAGCGCTCCTGCGGCAGTCAGGCAGGAGCAGGGATTCTCGCCACACCTACCAATAGCAGCACTGGTCGAGGGGACGGGCCAAAGGGAAGACCGCTTGAGTGCGCCGCCGGTTGGCGAACCTGTTCTCCCTCCCGTGGTCGAGAAAATCTATCGGCATACTGCGCCGGTCCGGCTCGCCCATTGGCTGAACGTCCTATGTTTCTTCATTCTAATCGGGAGCGGCCTCCAAATTTTCAATGCGCATCCAGCTCTATACTGGGGTGATCGGTCGGATCGGGATAGTCCGCTCCTCTCGATTCGCGCCATCACTACGGAGGCAGGTGAGCGACGCGGCGTGACAACGATCCTCGGCCACCCGTTCGACACAACCGGCCTACTTGGCTATTCGGGCAATCGCGCACGCGCATTCCCCGACTGGGCCACGATCCCTGCTCCACAATGGCTGGCCATGGGGCGGCAATGGCATCTGTTCTTCGCGTGGGTTTTCGTCCTGAATGGCCTGCTGTTCTGGGCTTACGGCTGGGCCAGCCGGCACTTCACCCGCGATCTCATCCCTCAGAGTCGCGATTGGCGAACGATAGGACGGTCGTTGAAAGACCATCTCTTGTTCAAACATGAAACGGGAGACGAGGCGAAGCGGTACAACGTGCTCCAGAAACTGGCCTACATAGGGGTGCTCTTCGGCCTGGCGCCTCTCATCGTGTTGACGGGCTTGACTATGTCACCAACGATGGACGCCGCGTTCCCCTGGCTCCTTGCGATCTTTGGTGGCCGTCAGGCCGCGCGCACAATTCACTTCATTGCCTGCTTCTCATTTATCGGGTTCATCATTATTCATGTATTCCAGGTCATTCTGACCGGACTATTCAACAATCTCCGCTCGATGGTGACGGGTTGGTTCACGGTGAAATACGAAGGAGCGTCCCATGGCGAATCACAGACTCATTGATCGACGACGATTTGTGACCGGCACACTTCAAGCAGCCGGCCTCTTGCTTCTGGCGGGCTGTGACAATCTCTCTGTGAACGCCTGGTTTACCGGCCTTCTGAGCAGGACAGAACAGCTGACTCGGCGAGCGCAGAGAACGCTGACCGCGGCAAGCGCGATGGCCAAGGAATACACGGAATCGGATCTGTCGTCGGTCTTCCCGGCCAATGGCAACATAGATCCCGGCACAGAGGTGTATCGCGCGATGGTTCATAACAACTTCGCCGACTGGAGGCTGGAGATCGGCGGTTTGGTTCAACGCTCCGCCGATTGGTCGCTGGCTGATCTGGGTGTCATGCCGTCCCGCACACAAATCACCCGCCATGACTGCGTAGAAGGCTGGAGCGCCATCGGAAAGTGGAAAGGGGTCCCTCTCCGTGACCTCATCGAGCAAGTCCAGCCGCTGCCTTCCGCAAACTACATTGTCTTCTATTGCGCCGATCTCGATGACGAAGGGACGTCGTACTATGAGAGCATCGCGCTCGAAGATGCCTACCATCCGCAAACGATTTTGGCCTACGAAATGAACGACAAGCCACTGGACATTCCGCACGGTGCGCCGCTCCGCCTCCGGATCGAGCGCCAGCTCGGCTACAAGCATGCGAAGTACCTGATGGGACTGGAACTGGTCGAGAGCCTGGAAGGAATCGCCGGAGGCAAAGGTGGTTATTGGGAAGATCAAGGCTACGAATGGTACGCGGGTATTTAATGATCTGACATCAGCGCTGCTCTTCCTTGTCGTCATCGGCCGGCTCTGTTAAAATTCCTCCGCCGCCGATGAAAATCGCTACATTCAACGTCAACTCCCTGCGAAAACGCCTGCCCATCGTGCTCGGTTGGCTGGAGCGCCATCGGCCCGACGTTTTGTGTTTGCAAGAGACGAAGGTACAGGATAGCGAGTTTCCTCTGCTCGTCTTTGCATCGTCCGGCTACGACGTCACCTTTCGCGGCATGAAGTCCTACAATGGCGTCGCCGTGCTGAGTCGCAGGAAGCCGGACGCAGTATTCTACGGATTTGACGACGGGGGAGATCCGGACGACTATCGTCTGATGCGGGCGGTGATCGGGGGAATGTCGATCATCAATACCTACATTCCCCAGGGGTTCGAAATCGAATCGCCGAAGTATCAGTACAAACTAGCGTGGTATGGACGATTGCGCGCGTATTTTGAGAAGCATCTGGCGCCGAAGGAGCCGGCGATCTGGTGTGGGGACATGAACGTAGCCCCAAGGCCCATCGATGTCCACAGCCCGGAGAAGCACCTTAAGCATGTCTGTTATCATGAGGCCGCGCGCAAGGTGTATGAAGAGACCATTGCGTGGGGCTTTACGGACGTGTTCTGCAAGCTGTATCCAGATCGCCAGCAATATACGTTTTGGGATTATCGCGCTCCTAGTTCGCTGGATGCCAATAAAGGGTGGAGAATCGACCACATCCTCGCGACAGCGCCACTGGTGGAGAAATGTACGAACGTAGAGGTGGACATCGAACCTCGTCGCGCCCAGGACCCCTCCGACCATACCTTTCTCTGGGCCGAGTTTGCGATGGAAGAAACAAACCGCAGCCCGTCTGAGGCGCTGTCGCATCAAGAGAGTTCCTCCTCTCCTTAGTGAACGAGTTCGACCGGCTGCAAGACGAGATGTTTCTCCTGCTGGCTCAACAGGCGATTCTGCGCGATGAGCGGATCAAGAATCGACCCGCAATTGATGCACCGCCAGATATACGTTTCGGGTGTGAAATCAGGGCGCCATTCCTCGACCATCAATCCTTGGCATCTTCCGCATGTCATAGTGCCCACCTCCTTTTTGGGATATCACCTGCGTTTCTGATCAAAAAAATAGCATCGCAACATTAAGCCGCTATTAAGCTCAGGTTAAAAGTAGCTAATGTAATCAAGGGACGCAGAGGGTCTGAAAATCCACGTGCAAGCAGACATTACTGTCGTGGGAGCCGGAGCCGCGGGTCTGGCCGCCGGGATTTTCGCGGCGGAGGCTGTGGCCGAATGCGGAGAGAAGCGGTCGATTACGCTGTTGGATAGTGCCAGGACGCTGGGTGCAAAAATCCTCGTGTCGGGAGGCGGTCGGTGCAATGTCACTCATGAAAGAGTGACCGCCGCCGACTTCAACGGAACTCCCCATCTTGTGCGAAACGTCCTTGCAGCCTTTCCGGCGGAAGCGACCTGTCGATGGTTCGCCGAAATGGGGGTGGAACTGAAACGTGAGGAGACCGGCAAGATCTTTCCCATCACCGACAAGGCGAGAACCGTTCTGCAAACCCTCCTCGCTCGCTGTGGCGAACTCAACATCGAAATAAGGCCCGGCCATCGAGTGACGGAAATTACCTCCTTATCCACGGTCTCACAACCCGGAGCGCAGATCGACCGATCTGAACCCCGGTTTCTTGTCCGGCACGAACAAGGAACTCTTCAGGCAAAGAGGGTGATTCTTGCGACGGGTGGACGCTCTCTGCCACGCACCGGCAGCGATGGACAAGGGTATGAGATCGCCAGGCGGCTGGGCCATACGGTCACGTCGACGCATCCGGCCTTAGTGCCGCTCATGCTGGATTCGACGATGTTTCATACAGAATTGTCCGGCGTGTCTCAGCACGTCGAGCTGTCAACGACGGTGAACGGCAAAACACTCGATCGCCGGAGCGGCAGTCTGTTATGGACGCACAACGGCATCAGCGGCCCGGTCGTCATGGATGCGAGCCGATTCTGGACGATCGCTCGGGGCGAAGGCGCTATCGTGGAGATGCGCTGTAGTTTCTTTCCGGAAATGGATGACAATGCGGTTGAGCGCTGGTTGGTCAAACAAAGTGTCGAGAGGCCGAAGGTCTCGGTCTCTTCCCTGTTGACGAGCAAAATTCCGGAGCGCGTGGCGCGCTCTTTGTACCGATTCAGTGGAATAGACCCCCAAACTCAAGCTTCACAACTCACACGAGAACGGCGACGCAGCCTCATCAAGACACTCACTGGTCTCGTACTGCCCATCGTCGCGGATCGCGGATGGAACCACGCCGAAGTGACCGCAGGCGGCGTGCCGCTGGATGAGATCAATTTCAGGACCATGGAGTCTCGTCACGTGCCGGGACTGTATCTGATCGGCGAGATACTGGACTGTGATGGCCGAATCGGAGGCTTCAATTTTCAATGGGCGTGGAGCACTGGCTACGTCGCCGGTCAAGCGGTTGCTGCCGGCTTGTGCAGTAAGGTGGCTGAACGAAACAAAGAAGGAACGATGATCTGACAAGAAATCAAACTGTGGACTCGAGTGAGGAACGGAATCGTCGAATAGAGGCGGGTAAGCCAGCAGTAGGACTTCATCTGACCAGTCAAAATAGGACGGAAGTGGAAGGGGGAACGTCACCTATCTTTGGGGGCGCCCGCGTAGGGACGCCCCCAAAGATAGAATCAGCGGTCCATCGAACCCATACCGCCCTGCATACCTCGATCCATGCTCCCCATACTCCCCTGCATCCCGTCTTCGCCGATAATGCCGCCACTCATCTTGTCCTTGGGACCCTTTCCGCCTTTATCCTCGCCACCTTTCATGCGAGTTTGAGACCCAAGCATCTTGTCGCCTTTGCCACCCTTGTCGCCTTTCCCCCCGTCATTTTCGTTGCCGCCCTTGCCCATTGTTCGGCTTCGGCTGATTCCCTCCACATGCATACCGTTCTTGTCGCCTTTCCCGCCTTTATCTCCCTTGTCACCCTCTTTGCCCATGGCCATACCGGATCCCATCATCTTCTTGCCGCCCACCTTATCGCCCTTACCTGACTTCTCGAACGCCCCTGCGGACGTCACAGTCAAAAACCCGATAATCACCACACCAGCTAGGGCCTTCATCATACGTTGTTCCTCCTCGTGAAAGATGGACATAGACTCGCTTGACGTTCAAGTATATCGCTCATTGCAAAAACGTCTAATTCTCTCAAAGGTCGACTCGACAAGGTCAGCGTCCAGAATGGTCTTTACCTTGACAGTATCGGTTGAATCATTTATCCGTGCAGAGAGGGGCGATGAGGTGGAAATTTCATGATCAGTCGTCAATCCAACGAGATCGGGGCCACGCATGTCTCAAGCGGTAATCTGTCCTCATTGCAGTAAGGACGGTGTGCTTCGCTCGCGATGTCAGTCTGCCCGCGAATATCTGGCCGGCCTTGTGCTGGTGTCGCCGTTCCGTTGTCAATCCTGCAACTTGCGCTTCCTCGCCTCTCGCTTCGGACGAAGCTACCCCAAACAAGTGATCGATCGCCGCCAGCATTTGCGGATTCCGGTCAAGCTCTATCTGTCCTTTTCCGGTGGGAGAGTACGAGGAGAAGGCACCGTCATGGATATTTCGATGGGCGGCTGTATCATCACAAGCGAGGCTCACGTGCATGTGAATGATATTTTCTATCTGCACATCTCGCTGGACGATGGAGAGCCGCCGCTGGAGGTGGCTGCCATGGTGCGTTCCGTCTCCGGGCGAGGCATCGCCTTCAAGTTTCTACGCGCCGCGCAAGAGAGCAAGCGCCTGATGGCGTTTGTCCATGCGAAGAGCGCCGGAACCCACGACTACCAGCATGTGTAATCGGCCTCATGCCGAAGTAGACGACCTCCAGCGCTTTCGCTACAATCTGTTGCATGTCTGTTCCCGCCGCGTTCTCACAGGCCACGCCTAACATAGAACGTCCATCATGCGGGCGCCGAGGCGGCGACCCATGTTCCAGCCTTGACTCAGAATTCTTGACTTCGTTCCGAGCCGCTTTATCGTTATCCCGCACGCCATGCACGTCTCGACGCAGAAGGAGGAAAACATGATCAACTCCACGCAGGCTCCGCTTCGAACAGCGGTGGTACTCGCGGGCATCCTCTCGATGGCCGGCTGCGGCTACAATCAATTGCAGGGTTTGGACGAAGATACCAAAGCTGCCTGGAGTGAGGTCATTAATCAGTACCAGCGCCGGGCGGATCTGATTCCCAATCTCGTGGAGACGGTAAAAGGCTACGCGGCGCATGAACGAGAAACGCTCGAGAGCGTGGTGCGGGCCAGAGCCCAAGCGACGGGCATCCAGGTCACACCGGAAGTACTAAAAGATCCCGCGGCGTTTGAGAAGTTTCAACAGGCTCAACAGGGCCTGTCCTCCGCACTGGGCCGGCTGCTGGCCCTTGCCGAAAACTATCCGAACCTCAAAGCCGATCAAAACTTCCGGGACCTTCAGAGCCAGCTCGAAGGAACGGAAAATCGCATTACCGTCGCCCGCAAGCGCTATATCGACAGGGTGGCCGAATTCAACAAGGCCGTGCGCTACTTCCCCACGAATCTCACCGCGAAGTTTTTGCTGCACATGGAAGAGCGGCCCAACTTCACCGTTGCCGACGAGAAGGCTGTGTCGAAACCTCCCGAGGTAAAATTTTAGATCGAGATTGAGGTCCGGGTTGAGGCGAAAAATGTGGAAGGCCGCCTCCGCCTGCTTCCTAGGCGTTGCCTTAATCATAGCCTCAGTCGCACTCTCCTTCGGTCTGGAGGCGCCGCCGCTGACAGGCCGCGTCGTCGATCTGGCGCACGTCCTTCCGGCCGAAATCATCGAGTCTCTCAGCACGACACTCAAAGCACACGAAGACAAGACTACCAATCAAGTCGCGGTTCTCGTCCTGCCTTCTCTCGAAGGGGAACCCATCGAGGATTTTGCGCAGCGGACGTTCGTCACCTGGAAATTAGGACAGAAAGGCACGGACAACGGGTCGCTCCTCGTCATCGCCATCAACGATCGAAAGGTCCGTATTCACACGGGGTATGGTCTTGAAGGTGCCCTCACGGACGCGCGCTCTTCACAGATCATCAGAAATGAGATCGTACCGCGTTTTCGCGCCGGTGATTTTGCCGGCGGCATCCAGGCGGGGACTGACGCCATCCTCAAGACGATCGAAGGCACCTACCGCGCATCGGAACGCCCGGGTCCATCGGCATCGATTGACGAGACGGCGCCCAAGGTGTTTTTTGCGATTATCGTGGGGTTGATTATCGGCCTGTTATTGAGCCGCGTGCACCGTGGTCTAGGGGCCATGGCCGGAGGAGGGCTGTCGGCATTACTTGCTCCGTGGGTAGTCCCCTCTCTCGTGGCGGCCGGCGCGAGTCTGCTGCTAGTCTCACTCTTGAGCGCCGTCTCGGCGGGAGCTGCCGGTCGGGCACATCGCAGAGGACGAGCGGACGACTGGGTGTGGTACACCGGCAGTGGCGGAGGATGGAGTGGCGGGAACTCCGAAGATTTCGGTGGATTTTCAGGCGGTGGAGGAGATTCAGGAGGAGGGGGCGCGAGTGGAAGCTGGTGAGCATGTGAACCTGACCGCTGAAGATCGCGAACGAATCAGACAAGCCGTCCAGAGGGCAGAACGACGCACGACTGCCGAAATCGTGCCGATGATCGTGTCACGCTCCGGCCTATATCGAGACGCCCGGCACCGCGCGGGATTGACGCTCGCCGTTCTGGCGCTCAGCAGCTTACTGGCCATTGAAGTGAAGTGGTTGCCCTGGGGCTGGCATGCAGCCAACGCTGGGTGGCTGCTTCTCACCGTGGCGATCGCCTATGGGCTTGGTCATTGGGCGGGAACCTTCCCTGCCGTGATTCGCATCTTTGTGTCCCGCGAGCGCATGGCGATGAAAGTCCGAAACCGGGCCGAACTCGCGTTCTATCAGCACGGATTACACAAAACTACAGGTCGCACCGGGCTTCTCATTCTCATTTCGCTCCTCGAACATCGCGTGCAAATCCTGGCCGATAAGGCGATCAACGAACGAGTTCCGCCCGGAACCTGGGACGCTATCGTGCAATCCATCATCGACGGCATTCATGCCGCCCGGCTGACTGATGCTATGTGTGAGGCCATTGTCCGCTGCGGTGAGCTGTTGGCCCAAGCTTGCCCGGCACGTTCCGCAGATAATCCGGATGAACTGCCGGATAAGCTGATCCAAGAGCCGTGATGTGGGAGGGACCGCCTTGACCAGAGGATTCAGTTCGGAGACACGTGCAGGCTGAGGCGTGGTGATTCGGCTTGCAGCTCTGCAGTCT
The DNA here is from genome assembly GCA_052389595.1 of Nitrospiraceae bacterium. GTDB lineage: Bacteria > Nitrospirota > Nitrospiria > Nitrospirales > Nitrospiraceae > JBQTHT01. The sequence goes on along the minus strand of JBQTHT010000127.1, from coordinate 6,302 downwards.
GCCCGGTTGGCTTCCACAGTTCATCAATGATGGCCCGGGTAAGCTTCGCGCCCTCATCTTTCCACCTGCCATGGCGCGTGTGTCCGTCCCAGTAGTATGACGGATACGTCACCCACCCCGTCCCACTCCACATAATCCGACCAGTCTCAGCATCCACGCCGCGCAGATGGACGTGATCGTCCTCCTCCCGCACGAACACGATCTGTTCAGCGTTTAGAAGGTGGCCGGCCCGCAGGATCGCCTCATCCGATCCATGAAGCAGGGAGAATTTCTGCATGTTCAGCACGCGCTCGATCTGTGACCGCTCAATGACCGTCAGCCCTCTGTGCAGCAGCTCGAAGATGAGCGCTTGAGCTGCATTCGATTCCGATGAGGCGCGCAGCGGCATCACGATGTCCCACACGATCACGCGCGTGCCCGGCCCAGGCAGGCGCTGGGCCACAACTTTGGTCAGCGGTGGAGACTGGTTATGGATCGAGGAGGATGTGAGACAGCCGGCCGTCAATAGCATCGGGCCCAGTCCGACCAAGCTAAAGAGTCCCAGCTTATGCAATCCGAGGCGTGTCATGGATCGACCTCTCTGTAATTCCGGCCTGGTGAAAGGGCCTCGAAACCTCAGCCACGAGAAACGATGTCGATCAGATCGTAGGGGCAGCATACGCCATCCCGAGCATGACCCGAAACACCACAAAGGAGGGGTTTACCCACTGGAAAGTCTGGAACAGGGAAGGTTAAACAAGGCAGGGCGAATTTCGCAACATTTTAGAGGCGCGACGTGCAAGACCCGCGGTTTAGGAAGCGTTCCCGCCTTCTCACTCTGGCCTACTCCATTCATTCAGACCAATTCCAACAAAGAGTTAAGCGAATGATCCATTTGGCTGGAGTAGGCTGGAATGAGCTGGAGAGTGGTGGGCTCGAACACTGCTATAGGGGCGAAAGGTATTCTCATTTTGCTTCGAGCCATGATCATGAAGTCACTAAGAATTTGTTTTTGAGGTGCAATAAGGATACGTCAAAGTTTTTTAGAAATCGATGTGAAGATGCGAAGCCGTTGAAGATGTTTTTGAACGGGAGGTAAGAGACAGCCAAATTGATTATTGCGCGATTCGTGTTCCAAAGGCGGCAAAGAGCTCCGCGGTCAGATACCCGGCACCATCGGCGGCATCCCCGCGTTTGCGCCGCATGTAGTCGTTCAAGATGCGGCCGTCGTCGGTGCGGTGGACGTGGGGCTTGGCGAGGTTCATCCGGTACCGTTCTATTGCTCCGGCGACCCGACTAATGAACACGACTGTGCCATCCGGTTCAACCCGCTCCACGACGCCGACATGCGTGAGGGGATCGTTGACTCGTCCATCCCTGTTGAAGTCCCACGTATTGTCGAAGAAGACAAGGTCTCCCGGTCGCACCACCGGTCCGTGATGAATCCTTCCGTGCTCGCGCACATGGGCATGGATAAGCCGGACGCCATTGGCTTGATGACCCGTGCCGTCCCTTTCGTACAGATCGATCCCCTGCGATAAATAAATCGCCCTCGTCACTCCCGCGCAATCGTACGCAATGCGCCGTCCGTTCACTTCAATCGTTCGCGCTCCCACGAGCTTTGCCGCCGTCCGCGCAATCGCTTGCTGGCGCGCCTCCGATTGGCCCTGCGTACAACAATGCCGGGTTGTTGTCCCATTCGCGCGCGGCCGAGCGATGGTCGGCTCGACACATCCCATTACCGTTGCAATGAGGGCTATAGTTAGAATCCAGGCCATATGGTTCAAAGAGATCTCTGTGAGAAGAGTATAACCAAGAAGGCGAGTGAGTGAGATAAGAAACTGAATTGGCGCCTGCCTCCAAACCGATCGAATTCCTGTCGTTGATAGACGGCCCGCCTTCGTTCCGCTACAATCCGCTTCCATGTCAGATCCCGCCGTGCGTTCTCCTGCTCCTACCAGAACACAGGACGACAACCACTCGGTCATGAAGGCGGCGGGATTGATTGGCGCGGCAACCTTCTCGAGCCGCATTCTGGGCTTCATCCGGGATATGATTCTTGCCAGGGTGTTCGGTGCCACCCCGGCGGCCGACGCATTCTTCGTGGCCTACCGGATCCCAAACCTACTTCGCGAATTGTTTGCCGAAGGCTCTATGTCGTCGGCCTTCATTCCCGTGTTCACCGAATACCACACAATGAAGTCTAAAAAGGACGCGTGGGAATTGGCGAGCGCGATGTTCACGACGTTATTAACCGTGGTGATGGCGATCACGCTGCTGGGGATTCTCGCAGCGCCCGCGATCGTGTGGCTTCTTGCGCCGGGGTTTCACGATGAACCGCAAAAACTCGCTATGACGACCTTGCTGACTCGCATCATGTTTCCCTATCTTTTGTTCATCAGCCTGGCGGCCTTGGCGATGGGCGTGTTGAACTCGCTACGCGCCTTTGCCGCGCCCGCACTGTCGCCGGTTTTCTTTAACCTCTTCATCATCGGGTGCGCCCTGTTTCTATCTCCGATGATGGCCCAACCTATTCTTGGCGTCGCCATCGGCGTCGTCGCCGGCGGAGCTGCGCAATTTGCCATGCAGTTGCCCGGACTCAACCTGCGCGGCATGCTCTTCGGCTTTCGTTTCCAGCCGAGTCATCCCGGCGTCCGGCGCATCGGAATGTTGATGGTACCGTCGCTGCTGGGCCTCTCTGTGACGCAGATCAACATTACCGTGAGCACGATTCTTTCTTCTTTCTTTGAAGGCGGCCCGACGTATTTGTTCTATGGAATGCGGCTCATCCAGTTTCCACTCGGCATCTTTGGGGTGGCCTTGGCCACGGCGATTTTGCCGACGCTGTCCGCTCAGGCTGCGCGCGGGGCGCTTGAAGAATTGCGGACGACGTTGGGATTTGGGTTGCGCATGATCGGGTTTATTATCGTGCCCGCCATGCTCGGATTGATCTTGCTCCGCATTCCGATCGTTCATCTGTTCTTCGAGCATGGATCGTTCACGGCAAGAGACACCATGGAAACGGCGACCACCGTGCTGTACTATGCCGTCGGGCTGTGGGCCTTTGCCGGAGTGCGCATCATCGTGTCGGCCTTTTACTCCCTGCAAGACACGACCACGCCGGCAGTGACCGCGGCGCTTGCGGTTGCCGCCAATCTCGTCCTCTCGCTGATATTCATGGCGCCGCTCGGACCGTCTGGACTTGCCTTGGCCACGGCGCTCTCAGCCATATTGAACGGGGGCATCCTCGTGGCGGTGCTCAACCGTCGTTTAGGCGGAGTCGATTGGCCGTCTGTGGGGCGATCGTCGCTCCGCGTGTTGGCCGCTTCTATTCCGTTGGCGGTGGCGTGTTTGTGGGCGGACAACGCCCGGGTGTGGACCCATCAGGGTGAATGGATCGCCAAGTCGGTGATGCTCTTTGTAGGCATCGGGTTGAGTGTGACCGGCTATCTAGGTGTACATGCCGTATTGAAATCGGAGGAACTGGAGGCGGTGTGGGGAATCATCAAAGGTAAATTTGGCCGTATTCGCAAACGACAAGGAGTGACGCCATGACGCAACAGACCCTCTTCAAGACTCAGTGGGGATGGATGGGCATTGCGCTGTCCGGAAAAGGAGTGGCCGCCGTCGTGCTCTCGCAGCCGAGCCGCCGCGCGGCGGAAGCGGCCTTGGCCGAACAAAACGGAGTTCCTAAGGCTAGTGCGCCGTATACGTTATCGCGTGAAGCGCGCGCACAGATCCTGTCCTATCTCCAGGGGCGACGGCGTGATTTCTCTCTTCCTCTGGACTTGTCGAGTGGCACGCCGTTTCAACGGCGGGTTTGGAAGACGATTCTTCGAATTCCGTACGGGCGGGTGCGTTCCTATCAGTGGGTGGCCGCTCGCGTCGGGGGCAAACAGTACGCGAGGGCGGTGGGCATGGCGCTCGGCGCCAACCCGGTACCGATTGTGGTGCCCTGCCACCGCATTGTCGCGCATGACGGGTCGCTGGGCGGATTTTCCTGTGGACTGCGGGTTAAGCGGCAGCTACTACAGCTTGAGGGAACGCTGCCGCAACTACTAAAGGCATGACTGTCGTTGGTCAAGGGCCAACAGTAGGTAGATGAAGGATGTCATTCACCATTGGTCGTGAACAGAAAGGGATTCCGTCATTCCCGTTTACTAGACGATTGACGTCTGACGCATGAAGGCCGTTCTCCAACGAGTGACCCGAGCTTCCGTTGAAGTCGAGAAGAACGTCGTCGGTCGCATCGAGAACGGGTTGCTCGTTTTACTCGGCGTGGCAAGAGGTGACGGGGAATCGGATGTTCGCTATATGGTCGAGAAGATCCAACACTTGCGCATCTTTTCCGATGAGCTTGGAAAGATGAATCGGTCCCTTGCGGATGTTAAAGGAAGCATCCTGCTCGTGTCCCAATTCACTCTGCTGGGCGACACCACGAAAGGCCGGCGGCCTGGGTTCGATCTCGCTGCCGCTCCACATGAAGCACGCGAACTTTATGAACAAGTCGCCACCGAACTGCGGGTGCAAGGACATCTTGTCCAGACCGGCGCCTTTGGCGCTCATATGACAGTTGCGCTCCTGAATGACGGTCCTGTCACATTTCTGTTGGACAGCCGGCGGTTGCCGTGATCTCGCAGGATTATGTCTCCATCGAGTAGGGCGCACCAGCTACATACAAGAACTCAGTCGTCTTCGGCCCAAGATTTGCTATACTAGAAAACGGCATTGAAGTTTGCAGGAGTGGAAATGGGGAATCAGGTCCCTCCAAACCACCCGTTGCGTCAACTCTTCGGCGCTCTGACCGAAAAGAGTTTCGCTGAAAACCTCGGATGGCCCGATCTCAACGTCACCGAATACGTCTCCAACCTGCTCGTTGAATTCACTCATACCGATGAGCTCTATAAAATCTGCAATCAGCAAGGGAAACCTCTCGATACGGTCTTAGAACTTCTGTTCGAGTCCGAAGTGCTTATGGACGCGCAGTCACTTGACCGCGAGCACGAGGTCCACCGCCATATCGGCGACTTCACGCTCTTCATGGCGGGCTTGTTTCCGGAATATCTCCGACGACTCAAGAGCGCGAGCATGATCTATCACAAAGACTTTCTGGTCGATTATATGAAAACCGGAAAACGATCCTACGGCATCGTGGCGCGGTTTGCAGATACGGATGTCCGTACCGACCCGCCGCTCTTTCGGAAACTCTCCGAGAACTTCGAGCTGTGCGTGACCGGTCTAGGATTCGTGCGATCGGACCTGGACCGCATGCAGGATCCCACGTACCGCAAAGCGAAAGATATTCTTCTGAATTGAACCCCTCTCGTCCCCTCATCCTCGTACATGGCGGCGCAGGCCTGCGCGCCATGAATCGCTCTCAAGCCGCATGCCTATCCGAAGCCCTGGTGACCGGGTACGAGGAATTACAACGAGGCGCCTCCTCACTCGTTGCCGTCGAGCGAGCCATTCGAACACTGGAAGCGTCCGGATTGTTCAATGCCGGGATCGGGTCGAGGCGGCAACTCGACGATGTCCGGCGAATGGATGCCTCGCTGATGGAAGGACACGGCTTGACGGCCGGGGCGGTGGCTTCCATCGAAGGCATCGTGCATCCGATCACGGCCGCCAGGCTGGTGATGGAGCACACCGATCACGTGCTCCTCGTTGGCAAGCCGGCCACCGTGTTTGTCCAAGGGTTCGGTCTAGAGCGTCAGCCTCGGGGAACCAGATCGACAGCCCGCAAGCGACGAGCCCAGACGATATCGTTGCCGACATTCCGACCCCATCAGAGGGGAGAAACGCGAGGACGAGAAACCGTCGGGGCTGTGGCCGTGGATCAAAATGGAACGGTGGCTGCTGGAGCGTCCACCGGAGGAATCGATCGCATGTTGCCGGGACGGGTCGGGGATACACCGTTGATCGGCTGCGGCGTCTATGCCGATGACGAAGCGGGAGCCGTTTCGATGACCGGCTCGGGCGAGAGCATTATTCGCCTTGCGGTGGCCAAGGAAATCGTCGACCGACTCGCACTAGGCGCAAGTCCGAGGGTTGCTGCGCGGATCGTTCTCAAGAAGGTGGTGGCGCGTGTCTGCGGTGCGGCTGGAGCGCTCATTCTTTCATCCGATGGACGATTCGCGGTTCGTCATACGACGCGGCATATGTCGGCTGGCTATTGGAACGGGCGCGGAAAGCCGATTGTCGCGGACAAGTTCAGGTAGGAATCTGATGATGTGACGATTTGTTGTTTGACGGTCGTTGAATAAAAAGAGCAATGTTTCCTATGTGCCTTCGTGGTGAATCAAACACTCATCAGGTCAACAAAT
>JBQTHT010000126.1:0-15658 GCA_052389595.1 Nitrospiraceae bacterium | reverse complement strand
TCTGATGGGATTGCGCACACTCCCAACGGTCTTCGACCGGCTATTGAAAGATGGAAAACCCGGGCATACGCCGGTGGCGATCATCAGCCAGGGCACGCTCCCCGCGCAGCACGTGCTTGTTGGAACGCTCGAGGAGATCGGTGCGCGATTTGTGCGCGAGAAAAGGGAATCGCCGGTCATGGCAGTCGTCGGTGAGGTCGTCCAGCTCCAACAACAGCTTCGGTGGTTTGTTCCAGCGGCGTGTTTCTCCCGGAGCTCTCTGGTGGGCCATCCCGATTCTGACAGGGAGAGTTTCTCATGAGCGCGCGCACCGTCCTTGTTCTGACGACGGCCGACACCGATATTCTGACTCTGGCCAACGCCCAGTCGCAGCTGCCACAGGATTTTCCCCCGCTCCGTGTACGGAACCTCTCGGTGTTATCTCAGGGGCAATCTCGTGATGCTCTTGAGGCCGCTCTTGGAACGGCTCAGGTGGTCATCGTCAGGGTGCTGGGTGGGCTCGCCTATTTCCGAGAGGAACTAGAGTGGCTCGCCCATCGTTGTCGCCAAGATGGGCGAACCTTGCTGGCGATGCCGGGAGACCGTGCGCTTGATCCTGACCTCACACGTCTCAGCACGGTCCCGCTCAGCACGCTGACGACCGCATCCGCCTATTTCCTGCACGGCGGCGTGACTAATCTGGTCCGGTGCCTGCGATTCCTGGCCGATGAGTGCCTGGGCACTCATTATGGGTCTCAGCCGCCTGAGCAGGTGCCGGAACGGGGCCGCTATCGGACTGAGGCGAGATCACTGAAGACGACGGCCGGCCGGATCGGCATCGTGTTCTATCGGGCGCACTGGAGGTCGGGCAATGCTGAACCAATCGACGCCCTGATGGCGGCAATCACGGCGCGCGGCTACGAACCCATCGCGGTGTTTTGTCCCTCGCTGAAGGAAACCGATGCAACCGGAATGCCGCTGGCCCTGCGGGAATTCTGTCTCGACGAGGAGAACCTTCCCACCGTGGACGTGGTGATTTCGACGATGGCGTTCACCATTGCGCAGCTTGGTGAGCAGAGCGCGAGCGCCTGGGCTCGTCTCGATGTGCCGGTCATCCAGGCGACGCTGAGTACGGGGTCGGCTCAGGAATGGCGGGACACCGGGCATGGGCTCTCTCCCCGTGATCTGGCGATGACTGTCGCGCTCCCTGAATTTGATGGGCGCATTATTTCGGCGGCGATTTCTTTCAAGGAAGTGACCGAACGGTGCGAGGCGCTGGATGTCGAGCTCAACCGCTATCAATCCATTCCGGACCGAGTAGCGCAGGTGGTGGAGCTCGCAATCCGGTGGGCTCGGCTGCGCCACATGCCCAATGCGACCAAGCGTGTCGCGATTCTGTTCGGCAACTATCCATCCAAGAATGCCAGGATCGGAAATGGCGTTGGGCTGGACACGCCCGCAAGTGTCCTGGCAATCCTGCATCGCTTGGCGCAGGACGGCTATGAGGTCCGCGAAATTCCGCCCAGCGGAGATGCGCTTATGCACGCCCTGATTGATCGGTGCACCCAGGATGAGGAGTTTGTGACGGCGACTCAATTAGCCGAGGCCATCGGTGCCATAAGCGATCAACACTATCGGCGCCGATTTGCGGCCTTGCCGACGGTGATTCAGCACAACATGATGGCTCGATGGGGCGAGCCGCCCGGCAGGCACATGCATAACGGGGAGGGACTGGCCATCCCCGGTCTGCTCTTCGGCAACATCTTCGTCGGTATCCAGCCCGCGCGGGGCTACGGCCAGGATTCTGCCGCGATCTATCACAGCCCGGACCTGCCGCCGACTCATTTTTATCTCGGCTATTACCAATGGATCCGGGAGGTCTTTGCTGCCGACGCGGTCGTGCATGTCGGGAAGCACGGCAACCTGGAGTGGTTGCCGGGAAAAAGTGTCGCGCTGAGTTCCGAATGTTATCCGGAGCTCGCGCTCGGGACTCTGCCTAATCTGTATCCCTATATCATCAACAATCCCGGCGAGGGCACACAGGCCAAACGCCGGGCCCATGCCGTGATTGTGGATCATCTCATTCCACCCATGACGCGAGCCGAGACGTATGGCGACCTGCTCAAACTCGAACAGCTCATGGATGAGTACTATCAGGTCAGCGCGCTGAACCCCGAAAAGCGGCCGATCGTGGTGCGACGGATCCTTGAGCTCGTGAGACAGACCGAGATCTATCGCGATCTGCAATATCCGGAAGCTCCTGGTGAAGAGCACCTGGATCGTTTCCTGACCGATATGGATGGCTATCTCTGCCAGATCAAAGAATCGCAGATCCGCGGCGGCCTCCACGTGCTGGGTCGCTTACCTGAGGGGGAGGCGCTCCATCACCTGTTGATCGCGCTGGTTCGCTTGGATCAGGGTGAGACATCCGGACTGATCAGGGCCATGGCGACCGATCTGGGCCTGGACTATCAGACAATGCTACGCGATCCGGCACAGCCGGCGCCTGCTGTAATTCCTCCCCCTCTCCTACAAGGAGTCTCGGCATCATGTCGAACGCACGGCGATCTCTTGGAACAGTTGGAACGACTGGCCGGCTGTCTCATGGAGCGGTTAGAGGCCGCTGAATTTCAATCTTCTTCAATCTCAGGGGTCGTCCAGAAAATGATGGGCCGGCCGGCGCCGCAGACCGAGGCCGCTCTTCGGTTTCTCACCTCGGTCGTTTGGCCGAGACTCGTTCAAGTGGATGATGAACTCCGCCATCTCCTGCAAGGATTGGCCGGTCGAGTCGTGCCGCCCGGTCCAAGCGGCGCCCCGACGCGTGGGATGGCGACGATTTTGCCGACCGGGCGGAATTTTTACTCCGTCGATATCCGAACGATCCCCAGCGAAAGCGCCTGGGAAGTGGGACAACGCGCGGCCGCCGCCATGCTCGAGCGGTATCGCCGGGATACCGGAGCCTATCCCTCCTCCGTCGGCATCGTCGTCTGGGGCACTTCCAATATGCGGACGGGCGGAGACGATATCGCGCAGATCTTGGCGCTCCTGGGCGTACGGCCGCGGTGGCAAGGCGAGAACCGACGGGTGGTGGACATCGAAGTCATTCCGCTTTCAGAGCTGGGACGGCCGCGGATCGACGTGACCGTGCGGATCAGCGGGTTTTTCCGCGATGCCTTCCCGAACATTATCCGCCTGCTTGACCAGGCAATCGGCAAAGTAGCCGAGCTACCGGAATCACCTGAGGAGAATTTTGTGCGAGCCCATGTGCGGCAAGCCGAGCATCGTCTCGCGCAGGAGGCGAAGGGCCTGAGCGCCGAGGATCGGCGTCGTCGCGCCCGCTACCGCATCTTTGGGAGCAAACCGGGCAGCTATGGGGCGGGCTTGCTTCCGCTCATCGACGAACGGAATTGGCAGACGGATGACGACCTGGCGCAGGTCTATGTGGCGTGGGGCGGCTACGCCTTCACGGCGGACGAGGAGGGGACGGAAGCCTTTGAAGCCTTCAGAGAACGACTCGCCGGCATGTCCGTTGCCGTACAGAATCAAGATAATCGTGAGCATGACATTTTTGATAGCGACGACTACTTTCAATACCAGGGGGGAATGATTGCGGCCGTGCGGGCCATGACCGGCCGCAACCCGCTGGCCTATCATGGCGACACCTCTCGACCTGATTTGGTTCGCGTGCGTGATCTGAAAGAGGAGTGCGCTCGCGTGTTCCGTTCCCGGGTGGTCAATCCTAAATGGATCGACAGTATGAAGAAGCACGGCTTCAAAGGAGCCTTTGAGATGGCCGCGACGGTGGACTACGTGTTCGGCTATGATGCGACCGCCCACGTGATCGCCGATTGGATGTATACCGAGTTGGCGAAGGTGTATCTGCTGGATGCGGAGGTGCAGAAATTTCTCGCGGATGCCAATCCCTGGGCGCTTCGCGGCATGACGGAGCGGTTACTGGAAGCGGCTGATCGTGGACTCTGGGAATCGCCTCCCGAATCGGTGCTTGAAGAACTGCGAAGACTGTATCTTGAGATGGAGGGCTCCCTCGAAGGTCGAACGAATTCGGATAGAGGGGAGATCCCGGAAAGCGGAGTGGAACCCCATGAATGACACCCTTTCATTTCCTTTTTCTGCCTTGGTCGGGCAAGAGCCCATGAAGAGGGCTTTGCTGGTGAATGCGATGTATCCCCGGGTTGGGGGAGTGTTGATCATGGGACAACGGGGGTCCGCCAAATCGACTGCCGCGCGGGCCCTGGCCAACCTGCTGCCTCCCGTCGCCGTGCCCCGTGGTTGTCCCTTGGTCTGCGATCCCGAGGCGCCGGAAGGCTGGTGCCTGACCTGCCGGGCCCGGGGGACGTCAAGCGCGACGGAAAAACGCCCAACCCCGTTTGTGTCCCTGCCCATCGGGGCGACACAAGACCGGGTCGTCGGGACATTGGATCTAGAAGGGGCGGTCATGGAGGGAAAGAAGCGATGGGAGCCAGGTCTGCTGGCCCGGGCCCATCGGGGTATGCTCTACATCGATGAAGTCAACCTGTTGCCGGACCATCTGGTGGATCTGCTGTTGGATGTGGCCGCCTCGGGGATCAATACCGTCGAGCGAGAAGGGATTTCGCTCTCGCATCCGTCCCGGTTTATTCTCGTCGGCACGATGAATCCCGATGAGGGCGATCTGCGGCCGCAGTTACTGGACCGGTTCGGATTGTGCGTCGAAGTGGAGACGCTCTGTGATACCACGCTCCGGGCAGAGGTGGTCTCGCGCACCCTTGCCTTTGAGTCGGATCCAGAACAGTTCTGGGCGGAGTGGAAGGAGGCCGAAGAGACGCTGCGCCAACGGTTAGTATCGGCGCGCGAGCAATTGCAACACGTACGGCTTCCTCCAGGGTTTGCTCATCGTATTGCCGAACTATGCTGTAAGGAGCAGGTGGAGGGCTTGCGGGCGGATATCATCATCCAAAAGACCTGCCTGGCGCTGGCGGCCTGGGCCGGTCGCGAGGTCGTCAATGAAGCTGACTTGGAAGAAGCGGCTCGTTTGACGCTCTTGCACCGTCGCAAGCCCTCGCCGGAACCTCCCCCCCAGACACGGCCACCGAATACATCATCGAAGGCATCGGAATCGAAACGGCCGGAGGACATCCCAGCACCTAAAGGTGACAGGGGGCAGGACCGCACGGACGATTCGCCGATGAATCAGGATCTCCAGGAACATCAGCCGGGCCAGCCAAGTTCCCCACGACGCTTGCCGACCTTCCCATCGTCATCCAGTTCATCTAAGCCCGGGCCTCTGAAGCAAGGACGGCATCGGGACCGTCGTATGGCGCCTCTCTATCTCGGTCCCGTGATCGGATTTACGTTCCCTACCGAACATCCTGTGCGCACCCTCGCCGTCCCAGCGACGCTTCGTGCGGCGGCTGGCCGGCAGGCGGATGAACTCCGCAGCGGGTCAGGTGCTCGACGCCTTACTATCCGGCCTCAAGATTTTCGTATCCCGGTTCACGAACGCAAGTCCGAGTGGCTGTATGTGTTCGTCTTGGACACGAGCGGATCGATGGGCGCGAAGCGGCGGATGGAAGTGACGAAAGGGTTAGTCATTGGCCTTCTGGAAACGGCCTACCGCAAACGTGATCGCGTCGCCTTGCTTGCGTTCGCAGGACTTCGATCACGACTCGTGCTGCCGCCCACGCGCAGCGTCAGGCGCGCCCAGCGGCTTCTGCATGATCTGCCGGTGGGGGGACGGACACCAATGGCGGACGCGCTGCAGCAAGCGCGCCATCTGGTGATGACTGCCCGGAGGAAGGACCTTCAACAGGTAGTCGTGGTGATTTCCGACGGACGGAGTAATGTCGCAGGAAGGGATGCTGATCCGTTGGAAGCCGCGATGAGGGAATTGGCCCTGCTGGCCCAAGAGAAAGTTCCCGTGATCCTCCTCGATGCCGAGGAAGGCCCTGTCCGTCTTGGGTTGATGCGGTACTGGAGCATGGCCTTCGGTTGTGTCTATACCCGATTATCGGATTTGGAGACGAATGGGGTTCACTCTATTCGGATGAAGGCATCAAAGACAGCCTAAACAGGAGGGTGCCGCTGTGGGTGTCGTACAGCAGGATCATCAAAGCCAAAAGCAGCGCGTGAAGGAGTCAGTGGACCGGCGGAAGGCCGCGGCTCAGCAAGCGAAGGGCTTGCTGATCGTGCACACCGGGGCGGGCAAAGGCAAATCCACCGCCGCGATGGGTATGGCGCTCCGCTGTGTGGGACATGGGATGAAAGTGGCCGTCATTCAATTTGTGAAGGGCGCGATTGAGACGGGGGAAGCCAAGGCGTTGGAGGCATTTCCCGAACTGGTCCAGTTCCATCGGCTGGGTGAAGGCTTCACGTGGGAGACCCAAAACCGGGAGCGAGATGTTCAGGCCGCGCGGCATGCCTGGGAGGTCGCGTGTCGATATCTGACCGATCCAGCCTATGGCCTCGTCATTCTGGACGAGTTAAATATTATTCTCAGGTACGACTACTTGCCGCTGCCTGAAGTGCTGTCCGTGCTGCAATCGAAAACACCCATGCAGCATGTGGTCGTGACGGGTCGGAGTGCCAAAGGCGACCTGATCGAAGCGGCTGATTTGGTGACTGAGATGGGGATGGTAAAGCATCCGTTCCGAAAAGGCATCAAAGCCCAGGCCGGTGTTGAGTTCTAACGAGAAGTTTCCACCCAGGCAACAAGGAGGGCGTTCAGAAAGAGCGGACTGTTGACAGAGCCATAGCCGTTCATTTACAGTCGCTCGCTCCGGGTGATCCGAAAAGGATCAAAAGGGAAGAGGGTGCCACTCCCTCGCGGTCCCGCCGCTGTAAATGGGGGACGAAACCCGATCAGGCCACTGTCTTGAGAGATGGGAAGGCCCGGGGAGTAGGATGATCCCAAAGCCAGAATACCTCGCCCGGTGGTCCCGGTCTCCCGGGGGATGGAGACGGGTGAGCGTGAAATTCTGCGTGTCCTCTCAGCACGTGGCAGCCACAGCTTACCTGCCTCAGTAATCCCCAGTTCCTGATTGCTCTGATCCTGGGCTTTTCAAAGTAGGAAACGTACGTGGTGTCATTGCATGCCTGGTCGATTCTCGGGCTTGCCCTGGCCTTAGGGCTAAGCCATGGGGCGGACCCTGATCATTTAACGGCAATTGATGGTCTGACGAGGGCCTCTGCGGAGCGACATCCCACCCTCAGTCGCTGGATCGGAGCGTTGTTTGCGCTCGGCCATTCGTGCTCCGTGTTGACCGTGGCCGCACTGATTGCGTTCTCGGCCGAGCATCTCAGCGAAAGCAACGAGGTCGCCCACACTATGAGCCCGCTGGCTTCTGCGCTCCTGCTCATCGTCATTGGAACGATCAATCTTCTCTTGTTCCTCAAGGCCTCACCCCATCCACCTCGTGGAATCGGATCCCAACTCCTCGCTCGATGGCTGCCCTCAAACGTTGCGCATCCCGTGATCGCCATTCCGGTGGGGGCGTTATTTGGATTGGGCTTTGATACCGCCAGCCAAATGTCGGCGTGGGCCTTGGCCGGCACGGAAGGATCCGGGATCGGGGGCGCGGTGATGATTGGAGCGGCATTCAGTCTCGGCATGGTCATCACCGATCTGCTCAATGGGCTGATCGTCCGCCGTCTGTACTTGACGGCCGCTCAACGCGCACGAACCGGTGGTCGACTCATGACTGTCGCCGTCATCGGCCTGGCCTATGGCGTCGGGATCATTAAATTGCTCCAACCGACCTCCTATGCACTGCCGGTGACGGATGCAGGACTCACCGTGATCGTCCTGGGTGCGATTACGATCACCTTTTTGGTTGTGATGCGCCAGACCAAATCGTCGTTCTGTCACGAAAGGAGGACGCTGTAGACGACAAAATCAACTAACAAATAATCAGATCACCCACGTGCTCTAAGGGAAGCGCGGTGCAAGACCGCCACTGGTCCGCAACTGTGATCGGGGACGAACTCTGCAGCAGGCCACTGTCCGTTCAGGATGGGAAGGCGCAGAGAGTAGGACGAACCGAAAGTCAGGAGACCTGAGCACGTGGAGACTCCACATCACCCTTTCGTGAGCAAAGGAGGAGCACATGATGCTTCGTGGTGTTCTCATCACTTTCGGAATTGTCCTGGGTTTCCTATTCCTGCCCTTCCCGGTCGATGCCCAAGAATCATCGGACGGAAAAGAGGTCATTCCTGTGGAGCCGGTGGTGGTCACGGCCACACGCACGGAAGTCCCGCTCAGTCAGGTGACGGCCTCCGTCACGGTCATCACGCGCGAGCAGCTCGAGAAACGGCAGTTCCCCTACTTGCGCGACGTGCTGCGGGATGTTCCCGGACTGACGATCGTTCAAACAGGTTCGCGAGGGGGCACCACGTCATTGTTCACGCGCGGCGGTGAGTCCGACTACACAATGGTGTTGGTCGACGGCGTGAAGGTGAACGACGCCGGCGGCGGGTTCGAATTTGCCAATCTGACAACGGACAACGTGGAACGCATCGAGATCGTCAAGGGACCGCAAAGCGCATTATACGGTTCCGACGCGATCGGCGGCGTGATCAATATCGTCACCCGAAAAGGCAGCGGCCCGGCGAAACTTGTCGGGGAGGTCATGGGAGGCCTCGGGCGGGGAATCGGCTCCAACATGCAAACGCATCAAGAGCGTGTCAGTGTCAGCGGGTCGTCTGACCGTCTCGATTATTCCGCGGAGTGGACGCGATTCGATCATGCCGGGCTGTTCGGTCTGAACAATAAGTTTTTGAACAATGTATTCAGCGGGAACTTTGGTCTTCGGGCGTCGGACAAACTTCAGCTCCGAACTACCTTTCGGTATACGGACAGCCAGTTTCAATTTCCCACCGATTTCGTTTCGGGGGTGGGGTTTCCTCCCGTCGATCCGAATCAAGGCCAGGAGCGAACGCTCCTCTCGTTTGGGACCTCCGCGACCTATCAAGTCACGTCATGGTGGGAGCATGTCCTGCAATGGTCGCACATGGAGTCGCGGTTCAAATTTTTTGATTTCAGGGATCCCATTCCATCGGATTTCGGGTCCTCGCAAACGGACGGCACCCAGCGGCGGGACATGCTGGATTACCACACGAATTTCCGCGTGAGAGAGGGAATCTGGAGCGGTACCGCCGCGACGTTCGGTGTCGAATTTCAAGAAGAACGACTGTCCCAGTCGAGCATAGGCTTTACGAGCACCGCGACCAATCTGTCCCGTCGGAATATGGGGTATTACGCGCAATTGCAGGGAGTCTATGCGGATCGCGTCTTCATCACTCCGGGGATTCGCGTGGAAGAAAATGAGTTCTTTGGACAATTCATCAATCCCAAAATCTCCGGCGCCTACATCCACAAGGAAACAGGAACGAAGCTTCGGGCGAGTTTGGGGCGAGGGATTCGTGCACCCGCATTCAACGAACTGATCGGATTTCCCAACTTCGGCATTCCCAGCAATTTCAATCTGAAGCCGGAAAAAGCCACGAGTTGGGAGGTCGGCCTCGATCAAGACCTTCTGGGAAAGCAAGTGACCGTCTCGTTGACTTGGTTCCACAACGACTTCTCAAATCTAATTGTTCTGAATACGGGGGTGAATACGAACATTCAGGGGGCCGAAACCCAAGGATTGGAATCTACGGTGAGATGGCGCGCAACCAACGAGTTGACGTTCTCGGGGACGCATACCTACCTGAAGACGCAAGTGACGGATATCGGCCCAGGCCAGAATTTTGGCGGGCTCTTCGTGCCCGGCGGCCGCCTCCTCCGCCGTCCCGAGCATAGCGGGAATGTTCAGGCCGACTATCAGACCAGGACATGGGGGCTCAATTTGATGGTGCTTGGCGTCGGCGATCGCGTGGATCGTGATTTTGCACTGGCGGGCTCGCCCCGTGTCAAAAATACGGCCTACTGGCGGGCGGATGTCTCTGGTTGGTACTGGCTGGGCAAGTTCGAAGGGGCGGACTGGAAGGCCAAGTTGCGCGTCGAAAATCTCACCGATACCCACTACCAGGAAGCCTTTGGCTTTCCAAATCCCGGCGTGTTCGCGCTTGCCGGATTGGAAGCGTCGTTCTAACGGCTGGGATCATGGTATGACCTTCAACTCCCAACCCAGTATCAGCAAGGAGGAGGGGCTTGCGCGGGTCCACGGTTGGATCGTCTCAGCCGTGGGCCATGCGATCCTTGTCGCCGCGCTGGTCATGACGCAGTCCGTTGAGCCAACCACCATGCGGCAAGAGTCATTTCGCTGGAACGTGCAGGTGGTGACGAGCGCACCGCCCGCCCTGCCGGCGTCTGAGCCTGCAACCACTCTCGCATCGGCTCAGAATATACAACCGGCTCCAGCTGCGCGATCAGAGCACTCCCCCATTCGAGCCGCGCCTCCCCCTGTCACGCAACGGATCGAGCGGAAACCGTCCTTGGAACGACGAGTGGTTGAAGCATCCACGGTGCGGTTGGATCGGCCGCCACAAGAAGCAGTCCACGAGAAGCAGGTTGTGACACAGATGGCGGATCTACCAAGAATCGAACATCCGACCCCGCGTGAACGCGAACAACGCGAGGAACGTCGAGCGGAGGTCATACTGCAAGAAAAGCCGGCGATGGAGCGATCTCTGTCACCGGCACCGGTCGTAGAGTCGACCGAACCGATCATGAGGTCTGCCGCGCTCCGGGAGCATGCAGTCATGACGCGGCCGATGGCGTCTCCGGGAACGATGTTAAGACCGCATGAGGCTGAGGAATCGACGGGACCGTCCAGCACGGACCCGGCCCCGTCGGCCTCGGCACCTTCAGGTGAACCTGTCGGGGATGAGACATCGGTATCACCCGTTCAACCAGAGCTGCCTCATATAGACCAGTCGGATATGCCTGCTTCGGCTGGACTTTCGGAGAGAGTCGGTCCGGTTAGGTCGCCGGGACAAAGCGTTGCGGCGGAGCAAGACTCCGTCGCGGCTCCGCACTCGTCTTCGGGTGAATCCAAGCGGTCGGATTACGGATGGTTGGCCAGCGCGCTTCGAGCGAGAATAGAAGAGATCAAGCGGTACTCCGCGGAAGCCCGATCCAACGAATGGGAGGGACGCGTGGTGGTGATAGCCTCGGTGAAAGCCGACGGTCGTCTGGTCGATATCCGAGTGGTCGAAAGCTCAGGGAATGGAACCCTGGATGAAGATGCCAAGAGAATGGTGAGCTATGCGTCGCCGGTGACTCTTTCGCAACCGCTCGGATCAGCGCAGGTGACCGTGAAGGTTCCGATCGTGTTTGGATTGCAATGACGAACGAAGAACAGGAGGCACTCAGCATGATGACCGAGGGCTATAAGACGGAGCAAATCGAAGACGTCGATGGGATGAGATACGAATATGAATTCATGGAGGCGACCGAAGACAGGATCCTCCCCCTGATGACAGACCTGTTTGAGACCTATTGGTCGCAGATCGTGTTCGGCCCCTGCATTCAGGGAGCCGTGTTTGAGGTGCGTGTCACGGCGCCTGCCAAGAAGCTCACCATGCTGGATGGGTATCTCACGGTGGATTTCGGCGACTGGCATTTTCATCTGTGTATCGGAGAGCATCGAGGCACGAAGGCCAATCCAGCGCCGAAGGCATTGGCCCAGATGCGTCGTGTGTCCAAGGCCGTGTTTTTTCGAAACATCGGCAAAACCTGCGCAGGTGGCAGTTGGGGATTTCGGATGTGGAATGGGGCCGATGAGCAAATGCTGACCGTGTTCTTCCCGAACCCCCATCTCGATGAGCGGTTCAAGCCTCAGAAGCCGGATTGGACCAGATTGAAGCTCTGGAATGAGATGCGGCAGAAGTATCTTCCCGGCGCGAAATCGTGGATGCCAGAGACGTCCATGCCGAACATCGAGACCCCTGCTCAGTAGGAGGGACGATGACTGCCGATCTCGATTCGCTACGGCCTTGCATCCGACAGTCGGCGCCTGGCTGGACAACACCCGCTCGTTCCCTCTGGCTCGCGGCATGTCTCGGAGCGGCGATTGTGGCAGTCACCATCCGGCTTGTCTCGCATGCACAGGTGCCACACGTTCCCCTCACGGGGGAATCCATTCCCACTCGGATTCTGTCCGTCAATGTGATGAGCGATGAAATTCTCCTGGCCTTAGTCCCAGAGCGACTCATTGCGCTCAGCGTATTGGCCGACAGTCCTGATAGTTCGAACATCGTTCGGGAGGCCACGGTCATTCCGACGCGTGTCAATGCGGACAGTGAAGGCATTCTCATGTTGAATCCTGACCTGGTTTTCATCGGGAGCCATCGAGCCGATGTGGCCCGACAGGTCGAATCATTCGGCATTCCGCTGTTCCAAATACAGGGGTTTGAGTCTATCGAATGGGTTCGCTCGCTCATCCGAATGATGGGAGCCAGGGCGGGAGTTCCCGAACGGGCGGAACGCCTAGTGGCCGAGATGAATGCCAGGATCGAAGGCATTTCGGCACGCGTAGCGGATCTGCCGCGTCCTCGTGTGTTGCTGTACTCCGAATCGGGTTGGGTAAGTGGACGCAAGACCACGCTTGATGATGCGGTTCGCGCCGCCGGCGGAGTGAATGTCGCGGCTGAGATGGGTATCGTCGGGGGAGGGAAAGTGCCTCAGGAACGAGTGATCATGGCCGATCCTGACGTCATTCTGCTTCGGGACTCACGCACCTGGGAGTCAGGGTTTCGCCAAGCACTGCTGCGAGATCCGGCCTTTCAAGGTGTGCAGGCGTTACGGCATCAGCGTGTCTACAGCATCCCGGCACGCCTCTTGGTGACCAGTTCACATCATATTGCCGAGACCGTGGAAACGATCGCGCGCCACTTGCATCCGGAGGCGTTTCCGGAGGCCTCGCCATGATCAAGGTGCCGATCCTCTATGGGGTACTCATTCTATTGTTGCTCGTGAGTGTCGTCATCGCAACCACGCTCGGGTCCGTCTCGATTCCGCTTCCAGCGGTGGTCGCGATGCTGCTCAGCAACACGGGAGTGCTCTCACCTGAGCCTGTAGCACATCAGACCGCCTATGAGGCGATTGTGTTGCACCTGCGTCTGCCCCGCATCATTTTGGCTGCCCTCGTCGGGGGTGCGCTTGCCCTGGCCGGTGCCGTCCTGCAGGGGCTGTTTCGAAATCCGATGGCCGACCCGGGCATTATCGGCGTGAGCAGCGGCGGGGCGCTGGGGGCAGTCATTGCGGTCATGAGTGGCTTCGCTGCGACCGCCTTGTGGTCGTTGCCCTTGTTGGCGTTTGTCGGGGCTGCGGGGGTGACCTGGACGATTTATCTCCTTTCGACGCAGGGCGGCCGTACTCCGTTGGCCACATTGCTCCTGGCCGGTCTTGCCGTGACCGCATTCGTCACAGCCGTCATGTCCTTGCTCCTGACCTTAGCCCGCGACATCTTCGCGTTTCGCGAGGTGCTCTTTTGGTTGTTGGGCGGGTTGGACGGCCGCGGATGGTCCCATGTGGGCTTGGCTGCCGGACCCATCCTGGTGGGGGGCCTTTTCCTGCTCTTGTTTTCCGATGAATTGAACATCGTGGCGGCCACGGGCGAAACGGGGGCCACGAGCCTCGGCGTCGAAATGCAACACACCAAACGTCATCTGTTGATGCTGACGGCATTGATCACGGGCGCGGCGGTGTCCGTGAGCGGTATCGTCGGATTCGTCGGCCTGATCGTGCCGCATATGGTGAGACTGCTCGTGGGGCCTGACCACCGAGCCCTGTTGCCCGCCAGTTTTCTGGGGGGTGCCAGCTTTTTGATCTGGGCCGATCTGGCGGCGCGGGCCCTGGTGCCTTCTCAGGACCTTCGGTTAGGCGTGGTCACGGCGCTCCTCGGCGCCCCCTTCTTTGTGTATCTACTGCAACGGCATCGCATCCGAACAGAGGCCCTGTAGACCATGTCAGATCTGCTGAGATTGGAAGGCGTGTGTCGGCGAAGCAATGGCCGGACTCTCTTGGATGCCGTCAATCTGACGGTGCCGGTCGGCGAACTAGCGGGCGTCATTGGACCGAACGGGGCCGGCAAGACGACGTTGCTCTCGATCATGGGCGGCCTCCTGGAACCAAGCGCCGGCAGGGTCTTGCTGAATCAGGTTCCGCTCACGTCCCTCGGCCGACGCCAGATTGCGCAGCACATTGCGTTTGTTCCACAGTCTGCACCGGCAGGAGACTTCCGGTTTTCCGCCAGAGACATGGTGTTGATGGGACGCTATTCGCACCGGGAGAGATTCGCGGGTGAAACAGCGGATGACCGGGCCATCGCCACCGTTGCGATGCGCCATGCCAAGGTAACGTCCTTCGCCGACCGTTCCGTGACGGACCTATCAGGCGGGGAGCGGCAGCGCGTCGCGATCGCACGCGCCCTTGCGCAACAGCCTCGCCTGCTGTTGTTGGACGAACCCACGACAAGCCTGGATCTCTCGCATCAACTGCATGTGTTGCAGCTTGTCCGTCAGCTGGTGACGAAGCATCATCTGACGGCGGTGACGGCCATTCACGATCTCGCGCTTGCCAGCCGGTTTTGCGACCGGAT
Source organism: Nitrospiraceae bacterium (assembly GCA_052389595.1). Classification (GTDB taxonomy): domain Bacteria; phylum Nitrospirota; class Nitrospiria; order Nitrospirales; family Nitrospiraceae; genus JBQTHT01. The sequence goes on along the minus strand of JBQTHT010000126.1, from coordinate 1,139 downwards.
CATTCTGCTCGACCAGGGTCGTGTGGTTGCAGACGGGTCGCCCTCGGCGGTTCTGACGCCGGAGCGACTTGCGGCGGTGTTTAGAGTCGTCTCGGAAATTCATCCTGATCCCATCACGAACGGCCTGACGATTCATGTGATCGAACCGATTCAGGGTGAAACCGAGCGGAGGTGAGTGACTCCTCGGGTCCATCCCATTGCTTGAGAGGATAAAATAAAAAGGAGAAACGGTATGTCGGAACCATCCGTGAAACAATCTGCAGCCGAACGGCTTGACGGTCTTACTCTGGCGTTGGTCGTCGGCGAGAAGGGGATCTGTGCTGACGAGGCGGTCGCGGATCTTCGCCGCTACGCCCAGTCCAAAGACATCGTTTCCAACGCCGCGGATTTTGATCAGTCGTTGGACCGTGCGAAACAGCAGTTTGCCGAAGGACACACCCATTTCTTTTTGTGTGACGGTGCGCCTTGCCGGCGACGAAGGCGGTTCGATGGCATGGCGGGAGCCTTGCAGCAAGCGGCGGAGACGGTCGGTTGCCGGATCACACTGACGGCCTGTCAGGGACCGTGCAAGCAGGCGCCGGTGGCCACTCTGCGGGTCGGCACCCAATCTGAAATGTTTGCCCAGTTTGCCCAGGTCTCTCAGTGGGAAGCGGTCTTGGGATTTGTGAAGGCTGCCTGTAAGGCCGGTACGCTGCAGATCGCGGCGGAATCTGCCGAGCCGTTTCGATACGACCCTGACCATGGATCTGAGAAGCCGTGCCCGGCCATATTACCGCTGCAGATCTTGATCGGACACATTGAAGGAATGGTCGAGCTGCCGGAGGAACGGCGATCAATCCATAAAGAGGTGGTCGGATCCTGGGAGGTCGGCGGGCGCTTCATTGCCTTACGGATGGCTGCCACCTATCAACGAGCTGGTGGCCCCAATGATCGGCACCATGCCTTGGTCCTCGTGGGGCCGGATGGGGAGGCGGGAGGCTTCCTGTCACGAGCTTACACGGATGCCGGTTTGGTCCAGGACTTCCATCTGGAATGTGAAGGCACCCAACTCTGGTTCGCCGATCGTGTCCCGCATGGCGTCGTGGCGAAGGCTGCGCGGAAGGTCCTGGCTCCGACGGCGGAGGGGTATGACGAATCGT